>JABZJU010000063.1 GCA_015257635.1 Nanosynbacter sp.
TTACTTCACAAACGGATGTGCAATCTCCAAATCTGGGCGCTTTTCCGCAATTCTCAGCAGCTCGTTGTACTTAGCAATTCGCTCTGACCGCGACATCGAGCCAGTCTTAATTTGACCCGTGCCCAAACCGACCGCCAAGTGAGAAATCGTTACGTCCTCCGTCTCGCCAGATCGGTGGCTCATCACCGTATTCCAGCCAGCATTTTTAGCCATCAAAACAGCTTGAATTGTTTCAGTCAATGTACCAATTTGGTTCGGCTTGATTAAGATCGCATTGCCAGCCTTTTCTTCGATTCCGCGCTTCAATCGCTCGACATTCGTCACCAAAAGATCGTCGCCAACCAATTGCGCAAAATTGCCCAAATCAGCCGTCATTTTCTCCCAATCTTCCCAAGCTTCTTCGTTCAATCCATCCTCAATCGAGAGAACAGGGACGCGCTCCAACAGGGCTTTATACGTGCGAATCATTTCGTCAGCCGACAGAATTCGGTGTTCAGTCGCCAAGTTATATTTGCCGTCCTTATAAAGCTCGCTCGCCGCAACATCCAGCGCAAAACCAAAGTCCACGCCTAATTTATAGCCAGCCTGCTCGATGGCGCGAGATAGCAATAAAATAGGCTCCATATTACCATTCCTGACATGAGGAGCGTAACCTCCCTCATCGCCAACCGTCGTAGGGTAGCCTTCGTCTTTCAGGATTTTTGCCAACGCGTGAAAAACTTCCGCGCTCATTCGAACTGCGTCCGCAAAAGTTGCCGCGCTAGTTGGAATAATCATATATTCCTGAAAATCAGTCGCACCCAACGCATGCTGACCGCCGTTCATCACGTTGATCATCGGCATCGGCAGGCACATTGCAGGATTTCCAGCCAAGCTATTGACATATTGATACAACTCCACGCCACGCGCCTTAGCAGCAGCTTTCGCTACAGCCAGCGACACCGCCAAAATAGCATTCGCACCCAAACGCGCCTTATTTGGCGTACCGTCCAGACTCTTCATTTTTTCATCAATTGCAGCCTGATCGAACGGATTAGAGCCTTTCAAAGCCTGCGCAATTTCACCATTGACATTTTCGACCGCACGAAGCACGCCTTTACCGCCAAACGCCAACTCGCCATCCCGAAGCTCAACAGCCTCGAAAGAGCCAGTGCTTGCGCCAGACGGAACAGCCGCACGCCCAAACGAACCATCGCTCAAAGTCACGTCCGCCTCAACCGTCGGATTTCCACGCGAATCTAAAATTTGCCTTGCTTGTATGTTTGTAATTGTTATATCCATAATTACTATTTTATCAAAAACAGCAATTATATGTTAATCTTCATCTTTTTTTCAGATCGCGTTGTATTATCACTGGCTCACTAATTTGAGTTTCACCCAACCCCGAATAAAACACCTTCGGACTATCACACATAGCGACACGCACAACCCGAGAACCGTCAGCCCCTCCAAGAACTAAAGGTCCTTCGCACCCATTAGTTAGCGTGTAAATATCCCTCTGCGCTTTTGCAATATTTTCATCTAGCTCGTCCATTCCACTGGCGGCCATTTTACAAACAATTTTAGTAGATTGATCTTTATCTAATACCTCACCTGTAGCCTTATTAACCAATGTCACCTCATCACCACTAAACGCCATTTCTAGAAGTTTATTTACTGTTTTTCTGTATTCTTCTAAGTCGTTTAACTTTTCTATTATTCTTGGGCAAGACATACATTGCTCTGGGATGTAGATATCTATCGTGCCTAAAGAACCGTCTTCGTTACCTACAATTTTCGTAAACTCACTCATAATATTACATATTATACAATTCTTCTCCATAAAAGTAAATATTTGCCTCAATCTCTAAAAATATGGTATAATTTCAACATTATCAATCAATGTTGGGAGGCTGATTTGTTAAGATGACAAATTGCCGTTCGTACCACAGAAAGGATTTTTATGGCAAAGAAAGCCGAGTTGCTAGAAAAAGCAGCAGAACTAAAACTAGAAGTCAGCGAGAAAAACACAATCGCTGAAATCGAAGCAGCAATTGCAGAAGCTACAGACGCAAGCAAATCTCACGACAACAAAGACAAAGACGTTGTTGCTGAGCGCGAAGCTACTGTCGCTAAGTCTGGCAAGCGTAGCCAAAAAGCTCTTGACGAAGCCGCTGAAAAAGCAGAGAAGGAAGCTCGCAAGGAAGCTGGCGACACTACTCCACAATCAGACGACGCCGAAGCTCACGTAAAGAAGGGTCCAAAGCCAGTTACTCGCCCACGCTTGGAGCGCCGCGGTAAAAAATATCAAGACGCTGCAAAAAACGTTGAAAAGAACAAATTGTACAGCTTAGACGAAGCTTTGAAATTAGCTACTGAAACCAGCCCAGTTAAGTTCGACGCTAGCGTTGAAATCCACATCCGCTTAGGTGTTGACCCACGCCAAGCTGACCAAAACATTCGCTCAACCGTAGCATTGCCACACGGTACAGGTAAGGACGTTCGAGTTGCTGTTTTCGCACCAGAATCAGAACACGCTGCCGCTAAAAAAGCCGGCGCCGACATCATTGGTGACGAAGAATTCCTAAGTCAATTGGATAAGGAAGAATTGAACTTCGACATTTTGGTCGCAACTCCACAGTACATGCCAAAGCTTGGTAAATACGCACGTTTGCTTGGCCCACGCGGTTTGATGCCAAATCCAAAGTCTGGCACCGTTGCTACTGACGTCGCTAAAGCTGTTTCTGAAGCAAAAGCCGGAAAAGTTGAATACCGCGTTGATAAGCAAGCCATCGTTCACTTGTCAATCGGCAAAGTGTCATTCGGCGCTGAAAAATTGTCAGAAAACGCACGCGCATTCTTAACCAGTTTGAACTCCCAAAAGCCAGCCAGCTTAAAGGGCGTTTACGTTAAGAGCATCGCAATCGCCACAACTATGGGCCCTGGCATTAAAGTAGAGAATTCTCTGTAATCTTTATATTTCAGGCAATTAAATCCCGTCTATTCTGGCGGGATTTTTGTGTTACTATTGCATTTTTCATTTTTTATGATAAAATAGTAAAGTCCACCTAGATGCTGATGTTCAGATCTCCTGATTTCCAGCCTAGCTGGATAAGGACCTTAACATCTGTATCTTATTGTCCACAAGAGAAGGGATGATGGTGAAATGAATCACCGTAAGACCCCATTGAGGGTGCCTATCATGGCAATCCTCGCAGCATTCCTCGCAGCATTCCTCTTCGGAGGGGTGTCACGCGCCGACGAGGCACAGTCAGCAGCCCAGTCGACCACCGCCCAGTCGGTCGGTGCTACTACGGTAGCGGTCACCGACGAGGCTCAGTCTTCGTCTGGCGTCGCTGGCGAGGCTCAGTCGAGCAGCACTGCTAACACTGAGCAGTCGTCGTCTGGTGGTAGTGTCGCCACGGCGGCAACCTCTGACAACGAGCCTACCTCTTGCACTCCCAGAAATATCTCCCCCGAGGAGATTCAGGAGAATTTCGTAACTTCGGACGGTTCGCCCGAAGTTACGGCCTATGAATCGGTGCAATTCTCCGTTGCATTGACCCTTAAGCAGGGTCACTGTGCTGGAGATAACATCACCATTTCTGTGCCGAGCGAACTCGGCACAGACGCGGATTTCGCACCGATTCCGATGACAACTCCAGAGGGGATCGTCATTGGGTACGCCACCTACAACACTGACCACACCGTGTCGGTCAAACTGACCGATGCTGTGGAGGTGCCCGG
>JABZJU010000064.1 GCA_015257635.1 Nanosynbacter sp.
CTTAAAAATCGCTCGCACAAACGTCATGTCGAATAATTTTGGCATTTGACGATTCATAACCGCCAAAAGGACAACCACCTCCAAAACCGCCACTGTTGATTGAGCCCAAGCCAATCCATACGCGCCCATTTTCAAGACCATCGATAAAACAATTGCTAAAATGATGTTCAAAGTAATCGAGAAAATTGAAATATACAGTGGAGTTTTTGTGTCTTGGCGGGCGTAAAATGCTCGCGCGGCCATGTGGTAAATAGTTCGGAATAAAATTGCCACAACCAAACAGCCCAAAATTCCCGCGATCAGTTGATTGCCACCATTGCGAATAAAATGCACGACGTATCCCCTGGTAAAGAAAATCACCACCGACACCGGAAGTGCCATCCAAAAAATAATTCTCAGCAGGGAACGCAGGTCTTTTTGAAATAGGTCATTTCGACCTTCACCCAAATGCTCAGTTAATTGTGGAAAGGCGGCATTTGAAATCGCCACGCCAATAAGATTGATCGGCATCATATGAAGAGTTAAAGCCTGCTGGTACGCCCTAACCGTTCCATCGGCCAAGCGCGAAGCCAAATTTACCTCAACCAAGCTAACTACATAATCCATTCCTTGGTCAACAGAACGCGCCGGCAGTAAAGATAAAACTTTCCTAAATCCCTTATTTCGCCAATAGATTTTGAAATTGTAATCAAACCCAAGTCCAGCCAAACCGACTGCGCTGACGATCAATTGCAAAAACGACCCCAAAACCACGCCTAGCGCCACGCCCATAATGCCGCCGTCAAAAATCTGCCAGCCGAATAGATTGACGCCGCCGGTAAACCACACCGTACCGATAATAATACCGACGTTATATAGCATTGGCGCCAGCGCACAGAACATAAATCGCCCGACCGCTTGCTGAATACTAGCAATCACCGCCGCAACCGCAAAAATAAACGGATTAACCGCGATCACTTGCATCATACTAACCGCCAAAGCATGGCCAGACTCACTCAGACCAGGCGCGATTAAATACTTCATCAACGGATCGGCAAAAACGATGATAAGCACCGACGCCGCCATGGTTATTAGCGCCATAAAATTGATCATGCTAGAGCTAATTTGCCAAGCCGACTGCTTATTGCCCTTGACCCAGCGCTCATTAAAAACTGGAATGAACGTCACGCTAAGCGCACCAGAAACCAGCACTGCAAACATAAAATCTGGCACCATGAAAGCTGCCGTATAAGCATCTAGTCCAACCGGGTATCCCGCCGATACTCCATTTTTACTTGGCATGTAGGCTGAGTTTAGTAGACGATCACGGAAAAATCCCAGCAAGCTCGACAGTAACGTCGAGCTAGCCATAATCGTAGCAGCCAATTTCACATTAAGCCGCTGATTTATTTTCGTAACTGTACTACGAACGCGCCCCATAGTATTTTACGAATGCAGTTTAGCTTCTTTTGGTAACTTAGTGCCTTTAAGAATCTCGTCAACCTCAGATTCTTCCAGAGTTTCTTCCTTCAATAGAGCCTCGGCCAACTTATCAAGGAACGAACGATTCTCTTTCAATACCAACATTGCACGATGTTTAGCTTCGGTAATCAATTGCGCGACTTCCTCATCAATCATCTTCGCAGTCTCATCAGAATACGGACGCTCTCTGGTCATCTTATCGAACATCAAGCCGCCGTTATCTTCGTGGAATACTTGATCGCGCAAGCCCTTGCCCATTCCTTGCTCAATTACCATATCGCGGGCAATTTCAGTCGCTTTTCGCAAATCCGAACCAGCTCCAGTAGTAATTCCGTCATCGCCGTAAATCAATTGCTCAGCGATTCGTCCGCCCATTGCTCGAGCCAAAATATCTTTAAACTCGTAAACGTTCGTGTAGCTCTTATCTTCTGGCGGCAAGAACCATGTTACTCCACCAGTACCGCCGCGCGGAATAATCGTAACCTTGTGGACTGGGTCGGAATCAGGCAAGACGTGACCAACAATTGCGTGGCCAGCTTCGTGATAAGCAGTCAACTCTTTCTCGTGATCGTTCATTATCTTAGTCTTGCGCTCTGGACCAATCGCCACACGCTCAAACGCCTCAGTTAATTCGTCATTTGAGATCTTCTTCTTGTTGCGACGAGCGGCAATAATTGCAGCTTCATTGGCCATATTCGCCAAGTCCGCACCAGATGAGCCAGCAGTTTTTGCCGCCAATTTATCAAGATCAACAGTTTCATCAGTTGGCTTTTTCTTAAAGTGAACCTTCAGAATTGCCTCACGATCTTTGCGTTCTGGCAATGTAATATTCACACGTCGGTCAAATCGTCCAGGGCGAAGCAAAGCCGGATCCAAAACATCCGCGCGGTTGGTTGCTGCCAAAACAATAACATTAGTTTCGCCATCAAAGCCATCCATTTCCACCAAAATCTGGTTCAGAGTTTGCTCGCGCTCATCATGACCGCCACCCATACCAGAGCCACGTTTACGACCTACAGCATCAATCTCATCAATAAAGATGATACATGGAGCATTTTTCTTAGCCTTAGAAAATAGATCTCGTACTCGGCTAGCGCCAACACCAACAAACATTTCCACAAATTCAGAACCAGAAATTGAGAAGAATGGCACGCCAGCCTCACCAGCAACAGCTCGGGCTAGCATTGTCTTACCCGTACCTGGATTACCGACTAACAATACACCTTTTGGAATCTTTGCGCCCAAATCTTTATATTTCTTCGGATGCTTAAGAAAATCAACAACTTCCTGTAGATCTTGCTTGGCGTTATCATTTCCAGCGATATCCGTAAACAGAACCTTTTCTTTGTCTTGGCCGTACAGGCGAGCCTTACTCTTGCCAAATCCCATAGCTTGATTATTTTGACCCTGAGCTTGGCGCATCATAAACATAAAGAACACCACGACAATCAGCACAGGCACAACCATAACCGCCAGATTCCACATAGTTTCGCCGGTTGTGGATGGTGGAATAACCTTCACCTCAACCTTCGCATCCTTGTTCAAGCCCTGCTCATAAATGCTACTAGATTCCTTGACTGAATGCTCGGTAGGTTTTGATTGATCTTTTGGAGTAATCTTAATATCGTTTCCTTGAATCTCCAATTGAGCAATTTTACCGTCATTTGCTCGACGCACTACATCAGATAATGCAACATCTTTAAGATTTGACGCAGGGAAGAGTGTTGCGTAAAAAATTAACGCTACAAAAATTATAATTGCCCAAAACAATCCAAATCGTAAAATTTGACTTATTCTATTCTTTCCATTTCTTTGAGGCATCTTAACAGCCATTCTCAACTAATCCTTTCGCCTATACTAATCAAACTCTCTTTATTATAACACTTCTTAGCGTCAATTTCATCACAATGCCGCCGCCAACTTGCCAGCAAGAGCCAACTCTTCCAGTTTTTACAGCAATCAGCATACGCTCCAATTGAGAGCCTAGTAGCGACACACTATAATGTCGTAAAATGTAATAATATAGTAATTCTTGTGCGACATCATCATCTATCATCGTCAAGAAATACCGGCCCAGGACTTCTCTATCAAACTTCTCTATCTCCTGCTCAATTTCCCCTCTTAATTCTCTCTGTTTTCGCCACACCTCATACACTCCAAGTTTCTGATATTCATCAAGCTCACGATTTATCTTACGCCTAAATTTATTCCTCTGATACAAGTCGCTCTGATTTGTCTCATCTTCACACCATTCCAATTT
>JABZJU010000065.1 GCA_015257635.1 Nanosynbacter sp.
AAATCATCTTCCGGAAACTTCTCCCGAAAATAACGCAAATTAGATTGACCTTCAACACCAAAACCAGCAATGACAATTTTCATAACCTGATTATATCACGGGCAATTTACGATTACACCCTAAAACAGTTTGTCGAGCTTATCGTACAGCTTTGTCAATAGCTCTTTTTCTTCCGAAGTAACTGCTGCCAACGTCCACGTGTTGGATGCAAAAAATTGACGAGCCGTTTCAATCAACTGATCAGGAGTTACCGCCAAAATAGAATCTGGAACAGCGGCATAATCTCTCACAAAATCATCAGCAAAATATCGTCCTATGTAGAAATTGCTTACTTGCCCAACAGTTTGAGCACCCATTTGATAACGACCCAACGAATACGACTTCACACTCTCCAAATCTTCTTCAGAAATAGATCCAGCCAAAACCTTCTTCAACTCTCTCACGATAATATCAAAGAGCTTTTCTGCGGTTTCGACATTTACTTGTCCGCCAAAATCCCAAGCCGAATCATAAAAACCAATCGATGTATCGCTAAAAATACTATACGCCAAGCCTTTTTTACGAGCCGAACCAAAAATCCTTGAGCTCATCGTGCCAGTTAAAATATGATTCAATGCATTCATGGCAGTAACTTCTTCATCGCTTAGTTCGCGTGGAATCATCATCGACCAGCCAAATGTCAAATTCGTCGCCTCTTTTCGCCTAACTAAAACCGGATTAGCCCTGCGTGGTTCATCGTGCGGAATGACAAATCGTTCGCCAGTCTCTAATTGCCAACCCTCAAGATGTTCTTTAATAGCCGCTTTTCGTCCAGCCATTTTTCCAGCTACCACAAACCGCATATTCTTCAAAGTATGCGTTCGCTTGTGATGATTTTTAATGTCCTTCAATTCAATATTAGCAATCGTTTTTAGGCGCTGATTATACGTCAAAATATCCTCACCCAGCGCCTGCTGAATGCGCGGCCACATCACACGGTTGTGATTGTTGAGATAACCAGTCAATTCAGAGCGAACATTACCCTTTTCCGCCTCAAGCTCATCGGCATTGAATCGCGGCGTTGTAATAGCCAATCTCTGAAGCTCCAAAATCCTGTCCCACTCAAAATCCGCACAAATCGCTTCATAAACCATTGAATAGTCAGAAGTGTAAGCGTTGTGATAAGCGCCGTTCTTGGTAAATTCCTGCTCGTAATTGTGCTCCGAACGAAACTTTTCATTCGCACCAAACGCCATATGCTCCATAATATGAGCCGTTTCGTAAATATCTTTATTCAGAACGTAGCGGTTGCCTGCCCTGAATTGCACCTGAAAACTCATTACCGTAGCATCTGGAACGTCAATCAACAAGCCGCGCGCACCATTCTTCAGTCTAATTTCCTCAACTGTATGTTTCATTGCCTAATTCTCTGATTATTTACGATTTTTCTTACGGTTCTGTCGCTGAGTCTTTTTCTTCTTTCGAGCTTGATTCTTCGCACGATTTGATTCCGCGCTAGTCTTACCCTTTTTCACAGAGAAGTCATCGTCGCGATTTTCCTCGCCCGAACCAATTTCATTTACGCCACGCTCAACGGCATTTTCAGCCAACCTAGTTAGCTCAGTGTCATATTCGTCGTCCTGAGATTGACGGACTGTAGCGTCGGCTTTATGAATATTAAATATCGTTGCCAGAACTTCATCGCGGAGATTAGCTTGCAAACTTTCAAACAACTTCTGAGATTCTGATCGGTATTCCACCAAAGGATCGCGCTGTCCAACACTTCGCCAGTGAATTCCCTCGCGCAAATGTTGCATATTTTCCAAATGCTGCATCCACAATGTATCCAACACCGCCATGTAGACTTCGCGCTCAACTCCACGCAAATCATCAGCGCCAATCTCACGCTCTTTCTCCGCGTAAGCTTCTTCAGCCAACTCCAGCGCCTTCTCATAGCGCAAACGATCTTTCTTTTCCTTGCCAACCTTTTCAATTTTTTCCTTATCAACTGGGAAAATAACCGAGAAATCCTCGACAAACTTTGGATTATTCTTTGATGGAAGAGTTGTCAATTCGTGAACTTTAGCTCGCAATAATCGCTCAATTTCTGGCTTAATATTATCGCCTTCCAAAATCCTACGTCGCATAACATAAACGACGCGACGATGACGGTTAATCACATTGTCGTATTGAACAACATTTTTGCGCGTATCAAAATTGTAGCCTTCAACTCGCTTCTGCGCCGCTTCCAATGTTTTCGATACGGCGCGAGTTCTGATTGGCGTATCATCATCAACGCCCAGCCTATCCATCAACGACGCAATTCGCTCGCCCTGGAAAATTCGCATCAAATCATCTTCGGTCGAAACGTAAAACTGAGTCTCGCCTGGATCACCCTGACGTCCGCCACGACCACGCAACTGATTGTCAATTCGGCGTGATTCATGTCGCTCCGAACCGATAACAACCAAGCCACCAAGTTCCTTAACACCCTCGCCAAGCTTAATGTCGGTACCACGACCAGCAATATTTGTAGCCAAAGTAATCGCGCCTTTTTCGCCGGCTTTCGCAACAATCGCAGCCTCACGCTCATTGTTCTTAGCGTTCAAAATCTCAAACTTAATGCCTTCTTTTTCCAAATATTTGGCAATTTGCTCATTCTTTTCAATAGAACCAGAGCCAACCAGAACAGGACGACCTTGCTTATGGTAATCCTTAATTGCCTCAGCGACAGCTTTAAGTTTGGCCTTTTCAGTCTTGAAAATCAAATCTTCCTTATCCTCGCGAATAACTGGTTTGTTCGGTGGAATTTGGATAACATCAAGTGAATAAATTTGTTGAAACTCTTCGGCTTCAGTGAACGCCGTACCAGTCATACCGCTCAATTTATTGTACAAACGGAAGTAATTCTGGAAGGAAATTGTCGCCAAGGTCATACTCTCTTCCAACACAGGAACACCTTCTTTTGCCTCAATGGCCTGATGCAAACCTTCATTGTAGCGGCGACCCTGCATCAGACGACCAGTATGTTCGTCAACAATGATCACCTCACCGTCATTAGTTACAACGTAATCTTTATCACGCTTGAACAATGTCTGTGCTCGCAAAGCCTGATCCATATGATAAACACTGCGCACGTGATCTGGCGTGTACAAGTTTTTTATTCCCAACAATTTCTGAACTTTTTCAACACCTTCATCAGTCAAAGCAACACTTCGGCGCTTCTCATCCAAAACGTAATCTTCCGGAACCAACTTGGCGGCGATTTTAGCAAACGTGTAATAATTGTCAGGATTTTCAGCCGCTGGAGCAGAGATAATAAGTGGCGTACGAGCTTCGTCGATCAGGATTGAGTCAACCTCGTCAACGATTGCAAAGTTCAATTCACGCTGCCTGAGCAAATCAACGTCATTAACCATGTTGTCGCGCAAATAGTCAAAGCCAAACTCGTTATTCGTGCCGTACGTAATGTCCGCAGCATAAGCCTCCTTACGCGAAACTGGACGAAGTTTTCGCATTCGAGGATCGTCGTGATGCTCATTGTCGTAATCTTTATCATAAACAAATGATGCCTCATTGATAATCACACCAGTAGTCAGGCCTAGGAAATCATATACTTGACCCATCCAACCAGCGTCGCGCTGCGCCAAATAGTCGTTAACCGTCACCACGTGAACACCCTTGCCCTCCAAAGCATTCAAGTAAGTCGGCAAT
>JABZJU010000066.1 GCA_015257635.1 Nanosynbacter sp.
CTTTCGTACTTCTCGTACAACCTCTTGCGCTCCTCCAGATAGCTATAACAATGAATATACTCAATCACTCCATCGTCATTAAAGAACACGGTTATAGTCTCATCTCTACCGTCATCTGGTCCAACAAAAAACTCGCAAGACGTTTTATGATACCCAGGGTAATGATCAACCTCAAGCTCTTTTATGAAAGCATATCTAAACTCATCTTCATTCTTGGGTATCTTATATACCTGATATCGATCTTTCGGAATAGATGATGAAGCGGCAGGATTTTCCCAAATCATCCAAATCTGCCCGTATTGATCCTCGATAGGCTCGCCAATAAGCCTCTGCCATTTCTCGCTACCGTCTGGGTTACGATCAAATTTCGATTCCAATTTCTCAATCTGAGCGGCTATATATTCATTTCCTGTTGGATTTTCTTGACCCTCAGTATCAAGGTCAGAAGGAGAATTCTGAGGTAACTCTTCAGTATGTCCATGAAGTGTTTCCATAATATGTAACTTAAAGATACTCTCTATTTGGAAGAATGTCAACAAATTGTTAAAATTAGTACATGACACAACCATACGCAAAAATTATCGCCCTGGTTGGATTGGCGGGCAGCGGCAAAAGCTCAGCTGTCGAATATTTGACAGAAAAAGGATTTCCAAAAATTTACTTCGGTGGCGTTATTTATAAAGCCATGGACGAGGCTGGAATTGAAAAAACTTGGGACAATCAACAACAATTTCGCGAAGAAATTCGTCGCCGTGAGGGCAAAGATTTCGTAATCAAACGCGTCATAAAAAACATCCACGATTTAATAAACGCTGGACAAAATAAAATCGTTTTGGACGGATTATACACTTGGAGTGAATATAAATTCCTTAAGCACGAATTCCCTGGACAAGTTGTCGTTATTGCTATTGTTACACCGAAATACCTCCGTTATCAACGAATGGCTAAGCGTACGGAGCGCCCAATGCAACCACACGAAGTCGATCAGCGCGACTGGTCAGAAATCGAGAATTTGGAAAAAGGTGGACCAATTGCTATTGCTGATTATTTCATCATTAACGACGGCAGCCTCGAGCAATTACACCAAAAAATAGACGCCGCAACTCACGACGCCCATTTTTGTAAATCGCCCGAACAGTGTTAATTAGTCCAGATATTCGTAAAGTTTTTTCGCATCTTTGTGCTTGCGAAGTTTTGCTAGCGCCTTAGCTTCAATCTGGCGGATTCGTTCACGCGTAACCGCAAATTCCTGACCAACTTCTTCCAAAGTGTGATTTTTCCCATTGTCCAAACCAAAACGCATTCGAACAATTTTCTGCTCGCGATCACTCAAACTTGATAGAATTTCCTGAACTTGCTCTTTTAATAATTGATTTGAAGCGGAATCTTCTGGCGAAACCGTATCTTCGTCAACGATAAAATCTTGCAATACAGAATCATCATCTTCACCGTCACGACCAACACCGGCATCCAAAGAAGAAATGTCTTGCTTGATCTTAATGACATATTCAATTTTCTCTGGCTCCATATCCAATTCTTTAGACAATTCTTCAATTGTCGGCTCACGGTTCAATTCCTGTGTCATTCGTCGCTGAGTACGCAGCAATTTATTGATCGTTTCCACCATGTGAACTGGAATACGAATCGTTCGCGCCTGATCAGCAATCGCACGCGTAATCGCCTGACGAATCCACCAAGTTGCATAAGTCGAAAACTTAAACCCCTTATCCGGATCAAACTTCTCAACTGCACGCAAAAGTCCAGTATTTCCCTCTTGAATCAGATCCAAAAAGTCCAAGCCACGACCAGAATAACGCTTAGCAATTGACACCACCAAACGCATATTCGCCTCAGCCATCTTATCCTTAGCCTTCTTATCGCCTTCAACAATTCGGCGCGCCAAGTCCATTTCTTCTT
The DNA here is from genome assembly GCA_015257635.1 of Nanosynbacter sp. Classification (GTDB taxonomy): domain Bacteria; phylum Patescibacteriota; class Saccharimonadia; order Saccharimonadales; family Saccharimonadaceae; genus Nanosynbacter. The sequence continues at coordinate 1,918 of JABZJU010000066.1, forward strand.
CAGAACTAAGTAGTGGAATTTTACCGATTTCGCGCAAGTACAGCCTGACCGAGTCATCCGACACGTCGTCCAAATATTGCCCAGTTGTCAACGAATCCAAATCTTCCGATTCTTCTTCGTCTATAAGTGTTGGATCAAAATCATCATCTTCGTTTAAGTTTACTGGCTTCGTCGTGATATCGTCGCTCACATTTTCTCCTTAATCAGATTATTTAAGCTCTGGCGCAAATTCTGAGACAAAACCTCATCACCCGACGCCTCGGCCTCTCTAAGCTGCGTTAATAATTGATTCTTTTTGTTTTCGCGATGTTTGATTGTTATCTGTCTGACTAGCCGAGCCATCTCTTCGTCCAAGCTTTTTTGCTCCCAATTGGCGTAACGACTTTCACTTTTCAACTGTACTATTTTCACATACTGTTCGATTTTTTGCAAGTCCAGAGGAACCTCGTCCAAATCCGCGTCTGAATTCTTTCGCAAATAGCCAATCAACTGCCGCGCATTGTCATCATCCAACATTTCGCCAGAAACCGCCGCCAACCAACGCCGCACAGATTTTTCACTCGCCGCCAACCCCGCCAGCATATCCTCAGTTTCATCCTGAATCGAGGTCGGTTTTTCTTTCTCAATTTTCGCCTTTTTCAATTGATGTTCAGCGACTTTTTCATTCGACAATTTCGCCTTCAGTGCGGTAATTGATGCGCCAGTTTTTTCAGAAATCACCGACAAATAATGCTCTTGTTCCACCGGATCTTTCAAGCCTCGGACAATTCTCAGCGCAATGGTCGAAAATCTTCGCTTACCTTCCGCCGACTTCAAATTCTCCATTTCCGCGTATCTGGCAATCACCCAATCCACCGCTGGCTGAGATTGGTCAATCGCCGCTTGCCAAAGCGCTGGATCTTTTTGGATCAATTCGTCTGGATCTTTGACGCCATCAGGCAAGCTCACCACTTCCAACTCCACGCCGACTTCCTGCGCCAAGTTGATTGCCCTCTCAGTCGCATTCACTCCCGCCCGATCACCGTCAAACGCCAAGCGAATCCGTCCTGCCAATCGACTAAGCGACTTCAAATGTTGCGTCGTCATCGCCGTACCAGAGGTCGCAACTACGTTTTTGACGCCCGCTTGATGACTGCTAATTACATCCAAATTGCCCTCAACAATCACCGCCACATCGCTTTTTCGAATCGCTTCCTTGGCTTGATGTAAACCAAAAATATGTCGCGATTTATCAAATAACAGCGTTTGCGGCGTGTTCAAGTATTTTGGCGCACGCGGATCATCACGAATAATTCTGCCCGTAAATCCCACGACTTCGCCATTGCCATCACTCAATGCCACCATCATTCGCCCGCGAAACAAATCGCCACCAAACCGATTCGATAAGCCAGCGTCCGCCAATTCCTGTCTAGAAAATCCTCTTTTTTCCAATGCTTTCGTCAATGTGTCGCCATTCTCCGGCGCATAGCCAATCAAAAAATCACCAATCGTCTGACGATTTAATCGCCGTTTTTTTACCACATAATTTAAGGCTGTCGAATTTTTTACCAAATTCTGCTGATAAAAATTGGCGGCTAATTTCAACGCTTCCCTAGCCCTAGCGCGACGCTTGGCTGTTCGTCCGTCGCCATTAGAAAACAAAGTCAGATCAACGCCCACCTTCCGAGCCAAATGTTCCAGCGATTGACGAAAATCCATTCCTTCCACCATCATCACAAATGTAAAAATATCGCCAC
>JABZJU010000067.1 GCA_015257635.1 Nanosynbacter sp.
ACCATATGTAGTGCTTAATATTGAATATACACGCGATATATAGCGTCTGTCAATGAAAGCACATTGTATTATTTACATTTATGATTTCTTTACACAATCCGCAAAAAGCTCATTAAACTCGAGGAACAATCAACGTAAACTTCGCACCAGCTGACGGCTTGCTTTTGATGCGAATAGTATAACCGCAGCGATCTGCCAAGGTTTTAGCAATTGCCAGCCCCAAACCATAGCCCGACGCGTCAGTCCGAGTGCGCGCCGCATTTGCACGATAAAATCTCTCAAAAATATGTTTTTGATCATTTGACGAAATGCCTGGCCCATTATCTTTAACTATAAATTCCACAGAATTTTTATTCAGCCTAGCCCAAATCTTTACTTCACCGATCTTTTGCGGCGCGTATTTAATAGCGTTATCCATCAGAATAGATAAAATCTGGCGAACTGCATTTACTTGCAAAGTTACTTTTTGACCATCTGGAATATTATGAAAAATCTTAACTTGCTTTGCTTTTGCAACTCGAGAATACTGCCCTATAACCTCTTTAATAATTTCATAAATATCAATTAGCTCTGGATCATTCAAAGCATTTTCCGACTTCGCCAAATCCAGCAGCGAATTGCTAAGATTAGCCAGTTTTTTAATTTCCTCAACATTTCGACTCAAAACCTGACGAGCTTTTTCGTCGGTCAGCACACGCTTACGCATCGCTATTTCATTACTCAAAAGCAACGCCGCCAACGGAGTTCTTAGTTCGTGACTGGCATTAGACACAAATTGAGTTTGCTGCTCAATCGACTGCTCAATCGGCATCAGCGTTCTTCGCGCCAACACTAGACTCAGCCAATATCCAAATATCAACATCGCACCATTTAACGCAATTAAAGATATCACTACCATTTCACGCGTTTTATTGTCGCATCGCTCCAACCAACGATGAAATTGATCTTCAATATCCGCAGATTACTTAATATGGTCATCAGGCGGCAATTCTCGGTTAAGTTGCGTCGAGGTAACGGCATAAATAATCACGCTAAATGCCAACGACAACGTCATAATCACAGCCAAATAGCTCAGCACTAGTCGCTTGACGCGTTGCTGTTTCATGATTTTTCCTCTAATTTATAGCCAAAACCCGAAACCGTGTGAATTAATTTCGACTTAAATGGCTTATCAATTTTTCGGCGTAAAAACATAATAAATAACTCGACATTATTCGGTAATACATCTGCGTCAAAATCCCAAACATGCGATATGATTTGTTCTTTCGATAAAACCTTACCTTTGTTTCGCATCAAATATTCCAGAACACCATATTCCTTAGCGGTCAAGTTAATCTCCTGCGAAGCTCGCGTTACTTTTTTCGAGCTTGGATCAAGTTTCAAATCACCCACCTGAATAATTTCCTCTAATTTCTCATTCGGTCTACGAAGTAACGCCCTTATGCGAGCCAATAGTACGTCAAAGCTAAATGGCTTAGATAAATAATCATCCGCCCCTGCATCCAAACCTTCAACAATATCACGTTCTGCGTCGCGCGCAGTTAACATTAAAATCGGCGTTTTATTACCGTCATTCCTCAGGGCTCGACAAACTTCATAGCCATTCATTCCTGGTAACATTATGTCCAAAATAATAACATCATAATCATCGGCCGCGGCAGTCCGATAGCCTTCGCTGCCATCATTCACCACATCAACCGCGTACGACTCGTCTTCCAACCCTTCTTTTAATAGTCGAGCAATCGTAACGTCATCTTCAATCAGTAAAACTCTCACAGATATATTATACCTTTATATCTCAACAATTTCACACACTAACACATCGCTATCATTTGTGCTTCTGGCCAAATTTTCTGAACTAATCGTTTGCCGCGTGCCGTTAATCGCACCCACGCGTTACCGTATATCTGATCAATCGCCATCAAACCTTTACGACGCAGGTCTATCAAAATATTCATTACTGTTCGACGCGACAAACCAACTTGCCCAGCTAAAACTACGGCCTCATCATAGCCATCTTCATAGATTTGCTGTAAAATTAACTATTCTTCTTTTATTTTTATTGTGCTTATTGTTATAATTGGCATCTAGTATTAAATTTAGGGGAGTGTATGTTAATAAGAAAACGCTTTTTAAATACAAAAGTTAAAATATTAACCGGCATAATGATAGCTGGATTAGTTGTCAGTGGATCACTACTTACCTTGCCAACTGGACAAGCTAAGAGTGTCGTCAGCGATGATTATCCACTGCATGATAGTGCTCATTGGAACACAGAACCTATTTGGCGCGACGAGTTTGACGGCACATCATTAGACAGAGAATCCTGGAAAGTGCGTAGTGGTGGATGGGGCGCAAACCATGTTCAAAGTTGCTATAGAGACAGAGAAGAGAATGTCAATGTCAAAAATGGCAACCTAAATATAGTTGGACTATACAAGCCGGGCGAAAAGTGTAGTGGCAATGAAAAAAGCGGCAATTTCACCTCTGGATTCGTAGAAACGAAGGGTAAAAAATTTTGGACCTACGGATATATTGAAGCTCGTATAAAAATGCCAAATAATAAGAGTACTTGGCCAGCATTTTGGATGAGTCCTAACGAATCTGCGTACGGTAGTTGGCCTCGCAGTGGTGAAATTGACATCGTAGAGACTAAAGGTTCTAACTTAGATTACGCGGCAGCAGATGCACACTGGGGAATCTTGCCAGGATACAAGAAGCATGCTCAAGGTAAAAAATTACCAGCTGGATTTAAAGACACCACTCAGTGGCACACTTACGGAGTAAAATGGACTGAAGGAAAATTGGAATATTACATTGACGGCGTGAAATTCCATACAATCAACAGATTTAGTCAGCCAAATGCGGCAAATACACCTTATGGTCCGTTTGACAAGCCATTCTTCCTACGACTCAACTTAGCAATCGGCGGCGACTATATTGATGGCAATGGTAGCAAGTGGTCAAATGCCTACAACGCTCTAGCTGAACACCCAGAGTCATTCCCGGCAACTATGTCAATCGACTACGTTCGCATATACGAAAGGCGAACAGCTAAGGAAGTCAACGTGCCAGATAATAATTTACGTGCTCAACTTAATAAAAAATTAGCTATAGAACTTAATACTAATCGTAAAGACGATCAAAAAATTACTGACGTAGAGTTGGAAAAATTGACAGATCTTAACTTAGATGCAGCTGACGACATATCAGAAGCAGAAAAAATTCATGATCTAACAGGATTAGAGGCTGCTAAGAATCTTAAGTCTCTATCCCTTAAAAATAACTCTGTCTTTGATCTAAGAGCACTCTCTAATATCAAGTCTCTAAAATCAATAAGCCTAACAATTAATCGCTAATTAGCTTAGGCGCTTACAGAAAAATTGTCATCTCATTATGGGGTGGCAATTTTTTATTTCAACCTGAAACTTTAGTATTCGACACCTCTATAATTCTGTTGTTAAAATAACTATACACTAAGCTTTACTTTTATTCCGCTTATTGTTATAGTGATGTTAAATATCAAAATATTGGGAGAGATAAAAAATGTTAATAAAAAAACGTTTTTTGAATACAAGACTTAAGG
>JABZJU010000068.1 GCA_015257635.1 Nanosynbacter sp.
TAATTTACCATACAGTTCACAATCAAGCTTAAGTGGACATGCTTCACAAGCACTTATAGCAAGTCTGCCAACTTCAGAAATATCACTACCCCTGTTTCTTTCTATGCGACGAGCTCGATCATAGTCGCCACGACCTCTATGACGTTCGGCAAAGCCAGCACGACGACGAATCCTGCCGAAAAGATCACACATCTCAACTATAATTCTATTTCTCTTCGTAAAATCTTCATCACCATAACTATTCGCATCAGGAACAAAATCTTCGCCTAAATAATCCAACGGCACAACATTACCGTCCGAATCAACAACATCAATAACGCCCGCTCTGTTTGGCCTAGCAAGCTCCAACACTTCAACCGTCTTCGACTTCATATAGTAACTGTTATACCACAATATCCACAAATAATCAACCCCACAAAAAACTCCCCTGCTTTTTACAGAGGAGTTATGGCACCTGTTTGTTTGGTTCTACTATATCACCAAACGCGCTTATGGTGCAAGCAAAGGACTATTTTTTCTTAGAAATTGTCAAAAAGCCGTTGCGTGGGTTTTCTTTCACAATACGATCTTCTGGCAGATCACATGGTGTACCCTTTTCATTCTTCTCAACCTTAGCGAAGAAGTAAATAGTTTGAGTCTTGCCGCCGCGCAAAGTTACGTCAGTCTTGTGCAAGTAATATGTGATGCCCTTTGAGTTGGTATGTTTATAAGCCATTTGGTTATATACCTCCTATTAATGATATACCTATATAGATTACTATCTCTATATCACCCCTGTCAAGCTAAAAAAGCTTATTTCGTCGTCTAAGCATCAACTTTAACATCCCCAGAACAACCAACCTCATTACGATAATCATGGCAATAAATATCGTCACCAGCAAAGACCACCCCGCGTAATCAGCCGACCATATCGGCGAAACGAAGGTGTGATAATACGGCTCTGTTGAAGGCGCTTCAAACTGCAAATTAGCGGCTTTCGCGGCAGGATATTTCGCCCACTCCTCGTTAATACAATTGATATACCTCGGATCCGCCTGTGTCGTAAATCGGCCGTAACCGCCTTGCTGCGCCCTAGCGTCACAGACAGCCCTAACTTTCGACACAGTATCATTGTTAGACTGATTTTTTATCTCCTCCTCGAACTCTTTCAGCTTCCGGTCATACATTTGTTTATACGTATGATCCAGCGCAATCTTCCCTGGATCTGCGTTCATATGTGTAGATACATAACGCTGCAAATCGTATAGTCGCTGCTGAAGATTGACTATATCTCCAGCCTTATCTGCATGCTCTACAGATTCTCGTCGTTCGACCATACCAACATTATTCAACCTCAAAAAAGTTGCCGAAATAAAACCAGACATAATCAATAAAATAACCAACTGCCAAGTCTTAATCTGACTGAGTCGCTTAATTCTGAACTTGGTTTTCTTCTTGTCTATAGCCATCCCACCACCTTCTCTATGATTTTAGTATAGCAAATTATCCCAATGACGTGAATATTACTACCGCTGCGGTGGTATAATATTTGTATGCGAATTTATTTTTCAGGAATTGGCGGCGTTGGTATCGGACCGCTGAGTAGAATTGCTTTAGAGGCTGGATATGACGTTTGCGGCTCCGACAGATCACCAAGTCTAATCACAAACGAATTAGAGTCAGCCGGAATTCCTATTTCTTTTGATCAATCTGGCGCGTTTTTGCAATCAGAACACGATAAATCACCATTTGACTGGTTTATTTACACCGCTGCTTTACCGGAAAATCACCCAGAATTAGTCTTGGCGCGAAAATTAGATATAAAAACCAGCAAGCGCGACGAATTATTAGCGCAAATAATCGCCGATAAAAACCTGAAACTTATCGCGGTCGCTGGCACCCACGGAAAAACCACAACAACAAGCTTGTTAGTCTGGACAATGGAGCAATTGCAAATTCCTGTTAGTTATTCTGTGGGTTCGACTTTAAGTTTTGGGCCGAGCGGAACATTTGATAAAAATAGCCAATTTTTCGTATACGAGTGTGATGAATTTGATCGCAACTTTTTGCATTTTTCTCCAGAAATTAGCCTTATCACATCTGTTGATTACGACCATCCAGACACATATCCAACAAAAGAATCTTACTTAGACGCCTTCCGTGAATTCGGTGAAAAATCTAAAAAAGTTATCGCGTGGCAAGAAAATTCCGCCATATTTGATGAGAAAAATCTAACAATCTTGCACGATTCCAATAAAAACATCACTCTGCCCGGCGAGCACAACCGAAAGAACGCTACTTTGGTGATCGAAGCTTTGAAGGATATCGGAGTGGACGCGGAGGAGTCAGAAATATACCAAGCAATAAACTCCTTCCCCGGCTCAGGACGACGTTTTGAAAAGCTCGCCGAAAATCTATACTCTGACTATGGACATCACCCAGTTGAAATTCAAGCAACACTACAGATGGCTAAGGAGTTGTCAAACGATGTAGTCCTAGTTTATCAGCCACACCAAAACGTTCGCCAGCACGAAATAATAGACCAATACACTGACAATATTTTCCATGATGCCAATGAAATTTACTGGCTGCCAACTTATTTAACTAGGGAAAATCCAGATTTGCCAACCTTGACGCCACAACAACTTGCCAAAAATATCGACAAAGAAAAAGTTCATTTCGCTGAATTAGACGATAATTTATGGCAAGAAATAACCGCGGCAAGGAACTCTGGCAAGCTCGTCCTGTGTATGGGCGCTGGCACAATCGACGGATGGATTCGCGAGCAATTAGCTAAAAATTAGCGATCATCGCCGCTGCCGTGAATCTTCCCTCGACTCTGGCGACTGAGCAGTTTATCATTATTTCTGCGAGCCACTTCCTCTAAACTACAACCAAGCAAATGCGCTATAGAATTGACATACCAAAGCACGTCACCGAGCTCTTTTATTATTGCGTCGCGGTCATTCTCCGAAATCTCGCCATTTTTATCACGTAAAATTTTCTTAAACTTCTCCATAACTTCGCCAGATTCGCCACTTAATCCCAATATCTGCGCCATCAATCTCGCGTCAACATCACCATATTTATGAGAATCTTTATCTGTTAAGGTAGAAATTGCTTTAGTTGAATAATCGTTAAATTGCATAATATTCCTTTCATTTATTAGCGGGTAGTTCTTACGAAATTAATAGTTTTTCCTTCGCCAATCCACCTTTGTTCGTAAGTCGTCATTATTTTATATTCGTCATTTAGCGCGGATTCATGAAGATCAAAACTCAACTCCTTAATTTGCCATTTTTCTGCCACCAATTGCTCCAAGCTCCAACAGAAAAAAATGTGATCGTCGTGTTTAATTAATAAAGATCCGTCCGATTTTAGCAATGAAGAATACTTCTTCAAAAAATTAGGATGAGTCAAGCGGCGCCCAGCGCTTTGCTTCCTCGGAAACGGATCAGGAAATGTTACCCAAATTTGTTCCAAAGAATTCTGCTCCACTAATTGGTCTATTTGATC
>JABZJU010000069.1 GCA_015257635.1 Nanosynbacter sp.
GGTTTTTTATTCGCATAAACTCCGTCAATGAAAGTCTTTTCAATCGGCAAATTCTCATCGTTAAATCCTAATTTCTTATCATGAATTTTGCCAATTTCAAACAATATAAATTCGTCATGCCCAGATTTTATATTGGCGTGAACTTTATCCAACAAACTCGGCAAAATGCTAATTCGGTAATATTGCAAGTCTGGACTAAGCGCATTACTCAAGCGATACGCACGACCAGGATCTTGCTCAGAATTTTTTAAAACTCGCTCATGGACAAAGCTATATGTCAAAACTTCGTTTGCTCCAGCTCGCGACAAACTTTGGCGAATTCTCTGTTTCAATTTACGACGCTCATTCTTCAGCGCAGGCTTAATGCTTCGCTCTGGCAAATGACGCGGCAATCTATCAAAACCGTATAATCGCCCGACCTCCTCTACAATATCTTCCGACAATTCAAGGTCAGTCCGCCAAAATGGCACTTGAATACAGATATAGCCAGATTCTTTTTCCATACTGTGACTGTGAATCTCGACGCTATTAAGTAGCTCGCAAATGTTGTCATCAGACAAATCCGAGCCTAGTCTCTCATTTATAAACTTACCATCGATATCAATATTCGCTGGCGTATATTTTCCATCGAAATAATCGTCCATATGTCCGTCGAATTGTTTCAAATCAAAAACTTCGCTCGCCTGCACTCCACCAACCATATTCATCAATTGCTTTAATATGACAGCATTTTGCAGAGGCGATTGCCCCTTATTAAACCTAGTCAGGGCGTCGGTGAAAATTCCATGACGCATAGCCGTGCGACGTAGCGCGTACATATCAAAATTGGCACATTCAAGGACAATATTCTTCGTTTCAGCCGAAACCTCAGTGTCAGCACCGCCCATAATTCCCGCTAGCCCGATCACACCTTCGCCATCAGCAATGACAATATCGCCAGCCGTCAATTCATATTCCTTGCCGTTAAGCAAACCGACTTTTTCGCCATCGTGCGCCATTCGCACGCCAAGTTTATGCCCGCGCAACTTGTCGTAATCATAAGCGTGAGTCGGCTGCGCCGTCATAAACATCACGTAGTTTGTCGCGTCAACGATATTATTGATAGGCTTACCACCCATTGCAACTAATCGACACTGCAACCACAACGGGCTTGGGCGCACAGAAACACCACGAATTGCCACTGCCATAAAACGCCGTGCTAGTTCTGGTGCGTCATTTTCTACTGTCAGCTCCAAATCATTAGCGTCAGCAAACTGTTGATCTTGTTCATACCAATCAGGGCTAGTAAATCGTTGGTGAAAAATACCAGCAATTTCGCGCGCCACACCAAGTTGCCCAAAGCAATCCGGTCTGTGCGTAAACATCTTATTCTCAATTTCCAGCACGTAATCGTCCAGTCCAAACACTTCCGCAAAACTTGCGCCAGCCTGAAGTGTAACGCCTGCTGGAATATCACGCTCATTGATCTCGATAATTCCCTCGTGATCCGTACCAATCGCCAGCTCATCAGCCGCCGCCAGCATGCCCTGGCTTAAGATTCCACGCAGCGGTCGCGCATCCAGCACGAACGGCTCGGCGTCATCAAAACTTGCTGGGACGGTGCTTTTTGGCGGCAACCAAATTGCCCACATATCAGCATGAACATTCGGCGCACCGCAAACCACTTGCACGTAACCATTATCATCCCTTGGAACGTCCGCTACGCCACCATCGTCAATTTTAGTCACGCTCAAACGATCCGCATTCGGATGCTTTTCGCACTCAACAACTCGCACAATGCGCGCGCCACCATATTTGGCTTTCAGGTCAATCACTTCCTCAACACCACCAAGCTGTTGATTGACACGCGCCACCAGCTCATCAACTGACGGCAACTCAAAATTAATCAATTGTTTTATAAGATTTAGGCTGACTTTCATACTAGTTACCAGTATACCATCTTATCTGTAACTATTCGACTTTTATAAAGCTAGGCTATAAGCTGGCGATGATTAGCAATATTCTTTTGCTTTATATTTGGCAATTATGTCCTACTGTTCGGGTGTAAACCGCCGTGATTCGCGCATTTTTTGGTAAGCTTTATTGCATGTCCAGACGTCAATATGTCCGTTTTCTAGTTCAGCCAGCGTCAGCTCAAAAAACTGCACCGCCGCCTCGTGCTCTTTTTGCTGTAAATAAAATGCGACATCAAGGTGTAGACCAACGCGTGCACCAGGATAATTAATACTACAAACAGATCTATTGACACCAAAAATGTTTTGGGGAATAATTTAAGATTCTTCATAGCGATAGCCTGCCGGCTCCAGACTATGTTTGGATGATCTACCGGCAGCTTGAGCAGTTGCACTTCCTTGGGCTTGAGGTGCGCATCAGCACCATCATAAAATCCACCGAAGCCAGGCCGCGCTGCCACAAGGTTTTTTTGACAGACTACTACCGGCGAAGTAACACCCTGATGCGCTTTTCTAAAATCACCAGCGAGAACGACTTACTAATATAATCATCCGCTAGCTCGTCAAAACTGGCAATTTTCGTCGGGATCATCATGCAACGCCGTCAACATCAGCACCGGCACGTCGCTAGTCTAGCGAATTTGATGCAATACTTCGATACCGCTCACCTCCGGTAGCATGATGTCAAGGACAATTACATCCGCCCCAGTAAATTTTTCCAGCGCCTCCTCACCGCTCACTGCCGTCACCACAGTAAAACCGTGCTGACGGAGGAATTGCTCGACACTAATCCACAAGACTATCTCATCTTCTACAAAAGGAGAAACGTTTTGGATTTTGTTGCGTATAATATACATGCATCAACTTCACAATTTCATACATAATCAATATAATACATCCATGAATACTTCACGGAAAAATCGCATCATAAAAATTACTATTTGGGCAGTCTGCTCAATTGTCGCTATAACTGCTTTATTGGCCGTCGCAGCTTTCTTTTGGCCAGCAACATCCAAACAATTGCAATCTTCAAGCTCTGAAAAATTGAATTACAACCAGTCTGTTGCCGCCGCAATACGTACCATTAACGGGGATTCATCAAACGCAGACGTTAGACCAGAATGCCGATCAATTATTAAAACCCACGGCAAAAAAACCACCAAAGCCGTTATGATGATTCATGGCGTAAGCGCATGTCCGCAGCAATTCGCAGACCTGGGCGACACCTTTTTCAACGCTGGCTACAACGTCTATATTCCCCGCGTCCCCAGTCACGGCCTAACGGACAACAAACGACACGGAGAAATCACCATTCCAGCAATGGCGCAATTTATGAACTCCAGCACTAGCATAATTAGTGGTTTGGGTGATGAAACGGGAGTTGTCGGACTTTCTGGCGGCGCAAATATGGCGACTTGGATTACTCAGTACAACAGCCAAACCATATCACGAGCGCTACTTCTATCCCCTTTTTATCAGCC
>JABZJU010000006.1:0-10152 GCA_015257635.1 Nanosynbacter sp.
AGCTTCTTCTCCGTCGCCCGCCGAAACGATATCGTAGCCCTCCGCCAAAAGTCGTACACCGTAAATTTCGCGTAAACTTTTGTCGTCCTCAACCAATAAAATTTTTGTCATATGTTTATACTATACTGAAGTTTTGACAAAAAATCCATAGTTCTTATGGCTATTATTCGCGACCAGGAATTGATAGCTGCTGGCGTTTTCTTCGCAATTCTTCCTCAATTTCAGCCAGCGTTGGCTCGGAAGAATTTCTGGCTGGTTGTGAAATTTCTGGCTGGGCTACTGGAGTGATCGGTGTGGCTGGATCTGGATTCTCTGGAGTTGCGATTGCGGCTGGATTTGAATCGACAATCTCACTAGTGTTTTCAGTTGCGGCATCTTCCGTTTTCTCTTCTGTGGCAATTTCAATTTTTTCTGGTGAGAGAGAATCTGGCGCTGGATCTTCAGGTTTTCCAACTTCCGCAGATTCCAAACGTTGTTTTGCGTCCGAACTATTCATACGAGGAATCTCCAGATAGAATGTACTCCCCTCTTTATATTTGCTTTCAACTCGCAAGTTCCCAGACATCGCCTCGGCTAAGCGGCGGCTCAAATATAACCCCAAGCCAGTTCCGCCAATTTCTCGCGTGTCAGAATTGTCCACCCGATAAAATTTCTGGAATAAATGCGGAATATCTTCGGCGGGAATGCCAATGCCGCTATCTTTCACGCTTACAGAAATCTGTTTATCGTCGCCGGTAATATTGACGACAACTTCGCCCGACGGCGTGTACTTGATGGCATTCTCAATTAAATTACTGACAACTTCCCGAAAATGATCAGGATCAATATTGGCATAAAAAATTGGCTGCAATGACTTCTCTTTACCTTCATCAATTATGTCTGGCATAAAGATGTAATTGAGCTGCTTTTCGCTGGCTTTTGTTGCTAGACCATCAAAAATATCCTTCAAAAATTCGTTTACGTTGATGATCTTCGGGTTATTTTTCATTCGCCCATCTTCAACTTTGCTGATGTCGAGGAGATCTTGGAATAAGCGTCCCAAATGCTGGGCTGACTCGTGGGCTTTGGTGATGAAGTCGCGAGCTTTCTCGTCGATGTGAGCGGTGGCTGGATTTAACGCCAGTCCCAAATATCCCTCAATTGACGCAACTGGCGTACGCATCTCGTGGCTGGCGGTGGAGATGAACTCGGCTTGCTCGCGCTCCTCGGCTTTTTCTTTAGTGATATCGCGGAAAACTACGATGACTCCTTCGCCCTCTGTGCCGACTGGAGAGCTGACAATTGAAACTAAAATTCGCTTTTCAGAGCTGGTTAATAGGAATAATTTATCGTTATGAGTTGGTTGGTTTTTTGATAAGGATTGAGCTATTGGATTCTCGAGGTCTTCTACGTCTTTTCCGTCTGAAGTAACGAGTTTTAAGACGCTTTTCCAGTTGAGTCCGAGCGCGTCGCCTTGGTCCCAGCCGATGATTTGTTGGGCGGATGGATTTATCAGTTCGATGTTACCGTCTTTGGAGATCGCCAGAACGCCGTCGTCGATGGCATTAATCACCACATCAGACTTACTTTCAACGGCGGAAAGTTTATTCTCCAAGCTGGATGTATTGTCGTCGGTTTTTTGGCGGCGAATCCATAAAACAAGGCTGAAAATCAAAGGTAAAAATCCGAAGAAGAGGTAGCCGATGATGAATTGTATGTTTATTCCCTGTTGAACGCTAGTGGCTATAATCTGTAAAATAACCAAAAGCCCCATTATTCCTGAGATTATTGCGCCGAAAAATCCTGCAAAAATTGCCACGATAATCCACATAACTAGGAATGGTGAAACGACTCCGCCGCTGGTAATTATGGTGACTGCGGCGACGGCGACAGTTAACAAATATACGAAAATTCCGATTTCAGTTTCGTATTTTCTGGGAAGCCAAAAACATAAAATCAGCACAATTAAGCTGCCGATTCCTGCTACGCCAGCCGCCAAATCTGAGACAGATAATCCGATTGGCAATTGATAGCCGGTCGGTATAAATCGCGCCCATGCGTATAAAAGAATGATTGTGAAACAGCTCAGTAATGCCACTTCACACAATCTCCTTAGCCAAAATCTGGAAATTGCGTGAGGCTTAAAGTAAATCCCGCCCTTTTTCATGCTTTTATTATGGCGAATTTTCGGAAAAATCTCAAGTGATAAATATGACGTAGAGGTCGTATGGATGCGAAAAAGTAGACAAGCCCTCCCTTTCCATGGTATAATCCATGGAGTTATGGCCCTATCGTCTAGCGGTTAGGACACCAGGTTCTCATCCTGGCAACCCGGGTTCGATTCCCGGTGGGGTCACCAAGAATATTCTGGCGGATTATTTCCGTCTTTTTTATTTATGATTTATCGCCATCCATCTGCTTAACGACTTCTATCAAATTCCGCGGCGTAATGTCAGCTTTAATTAGATATCCGTCGACGCGACTCATGACGGATTTACGCGAAGCTTCGTCCTGCTCAAAATTGGTCATAATCAAAATCTTACTATTCGGAACCAAATCGACATTGTTGTTTCTCAGCGCGTCTAAAATCTGGTCGCCACGTTGCTCTGGTAGCATCAAATCTAAGATTATCAAGTCAAAGTTCTGGTTGCGCGCCGCCACTAGCCCGTCATTTCCGTCGACTACCCACGTCACATCGTAGCCTGCTTTTTGCAGACTCCTGACATACATTTCGCCAATAAATCGGTCATCTTCCACGCATAAAATTGTCTTTATCATAATTCCTCCTAGCCCTTATACATGGCGTGATTTTTTATCCAGCCGCCACCCTTTCGTATCAATTGATTATTCAGTTGCCCGTCTTCTAGCAATTTATCTTTAACTGTAGCATAAATTGGCAAAGTGAACGAGAAGACCGAGCCTTCGTTTTCGCGGGATCTAGCGATTATCGAGCCGCCGTGAGATTCGACAAAGGCTTTGCAAATGTAAAGCCCAATTCCCGTCCCGGCAACGGCTTCGCGTGATCTGTGCGATCGATAGAACTTATGGAATAGATTGTTCACGACATTCGCCGGCATGCCAATTCCATTATCAGCGACAGACACTTCCACGAAGTCGCCTTTTTTCTCTGCGGAAACGGTTACGGACCCGCCCTCAAAACTGTATTTGATGGCATTGTCAATTAGATTACCAATCACTTCCCCGATACTTCCGTGATCGGCGGCTACTGTCGGCAGATCATCTGGAATATTGACGCTGAGCATTCTGTGTTGAGTCGAGGCGCGAAGCTGCATGTCATCAGCGATCGAGGCGTAAATATTAGCGACAGTGTCTTCTAATAAATAAACCTTCAAGTGATGCCTATCATATCTGGCGACGTTAAGAATATTGTCGATGTAGCTAGACAAGCGATTGGACGAAACGACCAATCTATCAAGAAGCTGCCTTTCGTCGCCTTGTAGGCGCCCGGCAAATTCCTCATTGATGATGTCCAAATATCCTCGAATAACAGTGATTGGTCCGCGAAGTTCATGGGCAGCGAACGAAATGAAATTGAGATCTTCTTCTTCAGGTAGATAATTGTCAGACTTGTCTATGAGGAAAATGACAGTTTCGGCGGCGGCGCCTTTCTCAAATGAAGCCACAATGTCGAATATTCGTGTTTTTTGGATGATGTCGGGGTCTGTGCTAATGCGCTGCCAACGGCGCTCAGCTTTAATTTTCTCATTGGAGATTTCGTGAAGCCAATCGGAAATGCTCGGTTCGTTTAGAAAATCAAGCGCCAGAAAATCCTCGCCTTTTGCGTTCCTGGAAATCGGGGCGGCGGAATTGGCGAAGATAATCTTCTGATTGGAATTAAGAATTACTACGCCAGTGCTGGCTTGATTTAGAGCTTGAGTGAGCGGGATTTTTGGCTTGTCGTTGTCACTAGCTGGTTTTTGCTCTGGCTGATAATCGCCATAAATTGCCTGAAGCGCCGTCTTAAATCCAGTTTTTTCGTAGCGTTTATCGTTGGGGTTTGGTGGAGTGTCGGTGGTTAGTTCGCCAATTTTATGAGAAAGTGCCGCCAGAATTTTATTAAGCGGCGCAGCGATGATTTTAACGATAGAAATTGAAAATAGGATTTGCAAGATGGCGGTAATTAAAATGATAATCCAAAAATTTAGCTGGAATATGGAAATTGCCGTGAAGTGGAGTGCGATTCCCAGTCCTAATATGATGCAGGCGTTCGCTGATAATAGGACTAATATGACTTTTCGGTAATAATATTGTTTGTACTCGCGCAAGGTTTTAGATGCTGGATCTATTGCCATGAAACACTTCCCCTTCCTGGCGTGAAGGCTGCAATCCATGTTTGTCCGCGATTTAAGGCGACGTCTTTTCCAGATTCGTCTGTCAATTTAAGTGGCGAATTTATGTCCGCTTTTGACCAAGTGGCGGTGGCGACTGTGCCGTTTTGGAAAATGTAAGCTTTGCCGGATCCTGTCGTTTTGACATCTTCGTAGCCATCGTAATTTTGAGCCCGAGCTTCAACGCCAACTTCCATAGCTACGACAATGTTTGGAGCAATTTGCCCATCCTCCCTATCAGCGTGTGGCGCGCTAGCCATGCTCCTGAGGTAAGAATTCGACGCCTTGTCGTAAGCGTATGAAGTGTTGTAGAGTGAGCCGCTGAGGTTTATGTTTACGGACGTGGCGTTTGGTGATTCGACAGGTTTGCCGTCTGCTCGCGCGAAGCTAGTGAATTCGGAATTGTTATAACCTTTTGCGCTATTCAATTGGTCGAGTTTTTCTCCTGAGGTATAGACGTTGTGCGGCGCGTAGCGGTCGCGAGATCTCCAATACGATCCGTCGTTAAAGAACTGGTCGATGTCGCGATAGTTGCCGTTTCTGACTTGAGATAAAGCGTTGGGACTTCCACCAACGTGCGCGATTGATGCTTGATATGGCGCCGCCCAGCTCAAATAGTATAATCTTAAGCTTCGCACTGGACCGATTAGCGCCGGCTTTTCTCCCTGGTACAGAGCCAAAAACCTAGTAATTCCACCCTCCGCTACGGCTTCATAAACCACGCCAGCTTTCTTCAGTCCTGACTGCGGTCTGGCGGCTGGACTATTCTCAATCATCACGCCAGTTACAGGCAACTTTGCGGCGGCTTCGTTCGCGATTTCCACGCCAGTTAGCGGCGAATAAAACTTCTTCGGCGCGGGTTTTTTAGTCGGCAATTTCAGCTCCACGCTAGCAGTCTGCTCGTATTTTATGGAATGAATTGCAATTATGAAAACTCCAGCAATAACCATCGCACTCACCACGAGCACAATCGCCAGAATGTGCTTTTTTACCCATTCTTTGAACGACTCCCAGCGGGCGTTCTTTTTTTGTCCTGATTTATCTATTTTTTCAACATTCATGCTTATGCTTAGTATAGCATTTTCGGCGCACGAATAAACTATTTTTGTAGATAATTATCGATTCTTTGCAGAGTTTTTTCCTTGCCAATTAGCGCCAGCGTGTCGTTAAGTTGCGGACTAAACGGCGCCCACGTCGTCACAATTCTCACCAGACTAAACAAAATCCCCGGCTTCTGCCCTGTCGTTTCCAGTAATTCATTAAGGCAATTCTGAATTGTTTCTGGCGTCCAATCTGTAATTTTCTCGAATTCTTGACGGACAATTGTCAGTAAATCTCGTCGTTCGTCGTCGGTCAATTTGCGAAGTTGCTTATTTCCATCAATTAATTCCGTATCAATTTCAGGCTCGACAAAGAAATAACTTGTTAATTTTGGCAAATCTTGCAATGTCTTCAAGCGATCTTGCGCCAATTCCAGAACGCGCTTTTTGTAAGATTCATCGGCGTTTTTGGCTTCTTCGCCCCAGAATGATTGGCAGCGAGAATAAAGATCGTCCAAGCTAAGCGAGCGGATCCATTGACCGTTAAGCCAAATGAGTCGTTGTTCGTCAAAGCGCGCGCCAGATTTTTGAACGCGGTCAAGTGAGAACTTTTCAATCAGTTCGGCTTTACTGAAAATTTCCTGCTCCGTGCCGTCATTCCACCCAAGTTGCGCTAAGAAATTAAGCATCGCTTCTGGCAAAATTCCCTCTGATCGATACTCAGTTACGCTTTTAGCGCCGTCACGCTTGCCAAGTTTTTTATTTCCCGATGGTGCCATAATGTGTGGCACGTGCGCCAGAATTGGTGGCGTAATTTTAAGAGCTTCGTAAAGCGACAGATATTTTGGTGTACTTGCAATATATTCTGAGCCGCGAATCACGTGCGTAACTTGCATTTCGAAATCGTCAATGATGTGCGCAAAATTGTAAGTTGGCAGGCCATCCGCTTTAATAAGAATGAAATCGTCCAAAGCTTCTGGACCAGCTGACAATTCTCCCATGACGGCGTCCGTCCAAGAATATCGCTTAATTTCCGGAACTTTGAAGCGCAGCGGCATTCCAAGTTGCCACTCTGGCGGATTTTCTGGACGATGGTCGCGATATAAAAATGCTCGCTTTTCAGCCTTGGCTTTGTCGCGGAAAACTTGCACTTCTTCAGGCGTGTACGGATCGGCGTAAGCTAGCCCTTCGCTAATCATTTTCTTTGCCCACTTTATGTAAATATCACGGCGATCTGTTTGGTGATATGGGCCAAAATTGCCGGACTCTTCTTTTAGATTGTTAAGAATTGGTCCTTCATCCCAATTTAGCCCTAGCCAATTTAAGGTTTCCAAAATCATTTCTTCCGCGCCTTCAACGAACCGAGCTTGGTCTGTGTCTTCAATGCGTAAGATGAAATCTCCCTGATGCGCCCTGGCGACAAGGTATGTGTATAGCGCGGTGCGAACGTTGCCTAAGTGAATATAGCCAGTCGGACTTGGCGCAAAACGAGTTCTAATAGTCATGAATAAATTATAGCACGTTATCTGATGAGTTACAGACTAGTGGCAATTTTTTCAATTTGGCTGCTTGAGAGGTTTGCATCGCCGCTGATTTGATATAAGATTCCGCCGTTCACCCAAGCCGCTTCTTTCCCGCCGCTGTAAATTGTCAATCCGTCGATCATCGTGGTGTTTGGATTCTTGTGTTTCTCAGAGAAGAATTCTTTCACAGCTGATGAATTCCAGCCGCTTTTTTGCTGAGTTATGGTGTACCCTGAACTTCCGTCGGCGTAGGCATATTTCATAGAGACCTCGCCTGATTTGAATTTGATAGGGCCGTTTAAGGCGTAGCCGTCTGGTTTGTAGCCTGGGTATTTGGCGTCAATTCCTGATTGAACTGCTGCCATTTTTATGGAGATATTTGGCATGCTCAAGTATGTTAAATAGCCACCGAGTAGCATCACTGCAAAACCAACAGAAAACGTATTCAACCAGCGTAAGGCGCCGCCCTTTTTCTGGCGTCGACGTGCTTTTTTATTGCTAATAATTTCATTTGACAGAGCTTTCTCAATTGCTTCGTTTTTCAATTGATGAGCGGTTTTCCTGGCTGGCTTTTCTATTTTTTGCGGAGCCGTAGCGACAAGCGGATTGTTATTCATAGCCAGAGGCTGGCGTTCTTTTCGCAATTTAGTGTTAACGCTAAGAGGTCTTTGCTGGGCGCGACGAGTAACGGGGTGAGCTTCGGCTGGGCGGTTAATAGCAATTTTCTGAGGAGCTGGTTTGCTGACAATTGGCGTAGAAAACTTCTTCACGGCGACATGTTGCTTCACGTCGACGCGAGATTTCTGGGGTTTGGCGGCCAATGGCGTACGCTGCGGCATTTTAACGTGCCGACGATTCAATGTGCTGGATTTCTGAACGTGTGCGGCGTGAATATTTGATACAGATGTACCACGCTTACTGATTGATTGTTCTTTTTCTATTTCAGATTTTTCAATCTTAATATCATCCATTACCATTCCGGTAACAGTATTGTAAGCTCGTCCATTGATAACCACGTAGTTTTTACTTGCCATTAATCCCCCTAATGTTTATTCCTGTATATTATATTACAAATCGCCTAAGGTTTTTTCAAGTGTAAAAATATGTTATAATTTCCGTAATTATGTACCAGAAAAAGAATCGCACTAAAGAGCTCGCACGGCGGACCTTTGTGTACACGCTGATGACATTATCACTTATAATTCTTCTTACGTTTTTGACGTTTAGAATGCTCGGCTATACGTTTGATCCAAATACGAAAGAATTGCAACAAACTGGACTTGTTCAATATGAATCACATCCTGGCGGGGCGCTGGTTTATGTTGACGATATGGAGCTGCGCCGCACTCCGACGAAAAGCACCGTTCTTCCTGGTAAACACACTTTTTCGATGAAATTGGATAAATACGAACCGTGGCAAAAGACGTTGAATATCAAATCTGATACCGTTACAAATTTGAATTACGCCAGACTGATTCCGACGAAACGCGAAACTACCGAAGTAAAAACGTTCGACTCATTGCAATCTGTTTCTCTGTCGCCAGCTGGTACTTTCTTGATAGGATTTGGCGTTAAGGATAAAACTCCGATTTTGACAATTGGTGACATTCGCGACACAAACAAAGATAAGGAAAAGTTCACGGAGTATGCATTAAGCACGAGCGTTTTGGCTGGCTATTCCCTGTCTTCTGACAATCATACGTTTACTGTGTCGGAGTGGGACCGCGATTCTCGTTACGCGCTAGTGAAGCATTTGTATCCAGCGGAAAATAATGCTACGGGCGTGCAGTGGCTGGTTTTTGATAGAGAAAATCCAGAGAAAATTATTGACGTAACGGCGATGACTGGTTTTGCAATTAAGCAAATCAGCTTTGCGGGGACTGGCGCGCATACGGTTTACGCTTTGCAGGAAACTGGCGAATTGAGGCGAGTTGATCTTGATAGCTCGACAATTTCCAGCCCAATTTTAGTTGGCGTCGAATCTTTCAAGCTTTACGGCGACGATCGTTTGTCCTACCTGGCTGTTATTGACGGTAAAAAAGTGGCAGGAATTTGGAAGCGAGATTGGAAAGAGCCGTTTGTGATTGGCACTTTTGCTACTGATTCTACCCCGGTAATTCGAATCTCTCGTTATTTCAATAAAGACACCGTGGTCTTGACTGATGGTAAAAATATGACAATTTATAGAGGCGACATTTCGGATTCTAAGGATCGCCAAAAAGAGTTCTTAAAAACGGCAAAGATTATTAAAACTGATAATGCGATTACGAGCATAACGATGGACAATGCTGGGCGATTTATCGTGGCGCAAAACGGCGCAGTGCTGCAAACTTACGATTTGGAGCGTAAAGAATTATCGAGCGCGTTTAATATCGGTGTGGCGCAGGAAGTGAAGTGGCTTGACAATTTCTATATTCGTAGCGTTTCTGCGTCGGGAAAAATGGAGATTCGCGAGTTTGACGGCACGAACGCTCATACGTTGATAGACGTTAAGCCTGGTTTGGATTCTGTTTTGTCCTCGAATCAGCGATACGTTTACGGATTGACGACCAACGCTTCTGGAAAAATTGTCCTGAGTAAAATGAATATGGACAATGGATCTGTCGGGTTCTTTAATTAAATAGCTAGTTTATCGACCGCCGAATAATTTCTCAAGCAAAGTCGGCTCGGGCTTTCCTGGAATATTTGAGTTGTTGCTTTGCTGCTGATTTGAGCTGGATTCTGAAGTCGCGGTAGCTTTGCTTGGGTCTGGGCTGATTTGTTCTGCGAAGATAAGAAGTCGTTTCTCTGCGGTTCCTAAAGGCACGCAGCTTACAAGTGTCAGCATTGGTTTATCTGTGTTAATCTGAACTTTTGAAACTTCGGTCGGCATAACAACTTCTGTTGATGTTATTTTATAAGTGTAGCGTTTCCCATTGTAATTCATGTAAATAATGTCGCCCTTGACCAACTTCTCATTCTGAGCAAAGACGAATTTATAATCGCCACCAGCGAAAGCGTCGTTACTGGAGTGTGCGGCAAATACGGCATTTCCGACTTCGCCTGGCACGGCACTGGCGCCAGGAATTGAAAAGTGAGCCACTCCCTTCTCCATGGCTTTTGATTGCGATTTCGTGTCACTAGCGGCGCCGTAAACAACTGGCGCGTCAACGTTAATCTTTGGGATGATAATCCTAGGTTCTGGTCCGACAGTTACGTCAGTGGAAGCGTCAACGATGATGTTTTGCGGGTTAATTGCGCCAGGTGTTGTATAGGCTGCGA
>JABZJU010000006.1:10162-10634 GCA_015257635.1 Nanosynbacter sp.
TAACGCGGTTATATTGCAAAAACATGAAGACTAATAGCACCGATAATCCAGCAATCGCCGGAACGAAATGTCGGGATTTTTTCACCTTATTTGCGGAGTCGCGAACCTTTTGCTGAATTTGGCTGCGGAGTTCTTTTATGGCTGCTTTTTGTGGATCCAGAGGTTCGTCTTCGCTGACTACTGGTGTGATATTCTGGCTTTCCTTCGTCAATCGAGAAATCTCCCGGTTTTTTGCCGCGATGTCACCCGCGTAGTAACGCTCGTAATACATCTGATAATATTTCTGCCAAGCGCTGTGGTATTGTTTCCATTGGTCGGCTGAAACTTGAGTGTGGATGGTTGAATTTTGAGTTTGAGCGGTTTGGTTTGCGGATGCGGAGTTGTTGTTTTGCAGATTTGTCTGGGTTTGGGCAATCGGCGCCGTCCGCATAGCGTGATTGACAGAATCTTTTTTTAGATCTGGCTGTGGTGT
>JABZJU010000070.1 GCA_015257635.1 Nanosynbacter sp.
TTTTGATACTGATTGGATTGAAACTGAGAGTGAGGTTGATGCGCTGTTTTTGGAAAGCGAGATGATCAAGCGATATATGCCGCGATACAACGTTCTGTTGCGTGATGATAAATCTCAGATGTACGTTCGGATTGATATGAAAAGCGATTGGCCGACGGTCAGTTTTACACGGAATCCTGCCGATGATGGCGCGGATTATTTTGGTCCGTTTTACAATGGTTTTGCGCTGAAAAAAGCGTTGCGTTATTTGAGGCGAATTTTTCCATATCTCACTCACCAAAGACGCCCTGGGCAATCAAAGTTGGACGAGGATTTGGGCTTAAGTCCGAAAATAAGTGATGGTTCGGACGTGTATAAAGCTGGTTTACGTAAATTGATAAGTTATATTAAGGGAAATCGCAAGGCTATTGCTGTGGAGCTGGAGCGTGATATGAAAACGGCTGCGGGGCTTCATGATTTTGAGCGGGCGGCAAGTTTGAGAAATAAGTTGCGCGCCATGCAAGAACTTCAGCGACGCGTTATGTTTGGCGATAAGGAATTTTTGGATATTTCAAAAGACAAGGCACTGGCTGATTTAGCAAAACTACTTGGCTTGAAAAATATTCCAGTGCGAATTGAGGGCTATGATATCTCGCACATGAGCGGACGTCAGGTTGTGGCGAGTATGGTGGTCTTTACGAATGGTGCGAGCGATCGTGCGGAATATCGCAAATTTAAGGTGGGTGAAAAAAACGACGACACTGGAAATATGTACGAGGTGATTTTTAGGCGACTTGGCGAGCGAAATATCAAAAGCTGGGGTCGTCCGGATCTGTTGTTGATTGACGGCGGAAAGGGTCAACTTTCGGCGGCGATTAAGGCAAGGGATGAGCGTGGAATAAAATTGTCGATTATTAGCATCGCTAAGCGCGAGGAAGAAATTATTATTCATAAAACTGGCTCGCAAATTGACGTAACGCGCATTGAAGAGTTGCAAAAATCTATTCATCAGGATGTCGCTATTCACGAAGACAATGATGTGTATGTGGTAAATTTGCATCCTGCTCAGCGCAACGCCGGCTCGCACTCAAAGAACTTACGAGGCTCTGCTATTGATGACGGTTCCAGCCGGGACAATTTTACAAAAAGTTCTATTGCGACGACAGATATTGTTAAACTTTTCCAGCGGATTCGTGACGAGTCGCACCGATTTGCTGTGAGCTATCATACAGCGTTGAAGCGTCAAAATCAGACAAAAAACCAACTGGAAGAAATTCCGGGGATTGGTCCAAAGACGCGTGCGAAATTGCTAAGGAAATTTGGCAGTGTGAAAAAAATTATTGAGGCGGATTATGTAGAATTGCAGGCGGAAGTTGGCGCGAAAAAGGCGAATTTGATTAAGCACTTATCTTAAAATCAAGCATTCAATCGACAATAAAGCATAAATTATATATAATAAGACTAATGAAAAGACAATTTGCAACGTTTTTGATTCGGCTGATTCTTAACTCGGTAGGTATTTGGGTTGCGGTGCGGCTGCTTGGAAATGAAACTCCGGGCGCAACTTCTGCGTGGACGTTTATGGTGGCGGGGTTGATATTTTCGGTAGTGAATAGTGTATTGAAGCCAATCGTTACAATTCTAGCTCTACCAGCAATTCTATTGACATTGGGGCTGTTTACTCTAATTGTAAATGGTTTTATGGTTTATATTTCATTAGCTTTGGCGCCAGGAATTTCTATGACTTTTGCGCATTCAATTATTGCCGGGATTATATTGAGTTTGGTAAACTATATTATAAGTAGCGCGCTGGTTTTGCAGCGGGAAGAAAAGGAGTAATATGTCAATTGATACAATTTTACCGTACGTGACGCTTGGATCTGCCGTACTGATGATTATCGCAATTTTGTTGCAACAACGAGGCGCAAGTTTGGGTGCAGGATTCGGCTCGTCTGGGGAATTATTCACTACTCGTCGCGGATTTGATAAAAACTTGTTCGATGTAACTATTGTTTTTGCGGTGATTTTTGTGCTATCGATTTTGGCAAGTATGATTTTGCCGGGATTGCAAAAATAGGAGAATAGATTTGAGCTCGGATAATTCGTCATGGAATCGTTTTGCGCGGCTAAAAGTTTCCAGTAAAGATGTCAATAAGCGTCTGCGCAAGATTGAAAAGGGAAGCTTGCGCCATGCGCATAAATTCGTGACATCCAGGTTAGACCGTTTGTCTAATGTGCGACGTCGGGTTTCTGTCTGGATTATTCTAGTATTGGTGATGATTGGCGCCAGTGCGGTGCAGTGGCATATTTCTCGTAATTCTTTCACGACAATGGCATACACTTCCGGCGGATCATATTCTGAGGGTGTGTTGGGTCCTTTGGAAAACTTAAATCCGATTTTCGCAAAAACCAATGCTGAAAAATCCGCCGCGAAATTGCTATTTTCAAGTTTGTATCGATATGACTCAACGGGCAATATAAAGGCTGACATGGCGGATAGCATCAGCGTAAACGATAAAGAAACTGAATATACGGTTAAGTTGAAGAAGGGCTTGAAGTGGTCAGACGGGCAAGATTTAACGGCGGACGACGTAATCTTTACATTGAAACTATTGGCGAATCCAGAAGTTGGAGCTGAGATATCTGGCTGGAAATCTATAAAATTCGAGAAAGTGTCTGACGATTCGGTGAAGTTTATCTTGCCGTCGTCATATTCGCCGTTTGTCCACGCTTTGACATTCCCGATTATTCCTAAACATATATTAAAAGATGTTAAACCGTCGAATTTACGTGAACATGATTTTAATAAGTCGCCTATATCCAGCGGTCCATTCGCCTTTAGGTTGTTGCAGAATGCAACTAGTGATGGTAGTAAAAAAGTGCTATATTTGCAGTCGAATAGCAATTATTATGGCAGCACACCTAAGTTAGAGCGATTCCAGTTGTACGCGTATCCGACGCAGGATGATATTGCGAAAAGTTTGCGTACGCGAGAAATTACAGGAACTCCAGAATTGATTTATAACGATCAATCCGCCGAGGTAAAATCTATGTATGCCGCAGAAGCACATTCTTTGAATAACGGAGTTTACGCGCTGTTTAATAACAACAGCCAGTTCTTGCGATCAAAAGCTGTTCGCCAAGCTTTGTCGCTCAGTGTCGACACATCCAAGCTGCGCCAATCTTTGTCATTGTCTACAGAGGAATTATCTGGCCCAACGCTTAATAAATTCCTAGGAAAGAATTTGAATTCGTCTAGTTATGACGTCAAGAAAGCGAAATCTCTACTCGACGCTGAGGGCTGGAAGAGTGTGAATAATGTTCGTCAGAAGGGAAATGATAAGTTAAAACTCAACGTGGTCGTTTTGAAGAATAGCAATTACGAAAAGGTCGCCAGGTATTTGGCTCAAGTTTGGTATGACGAGCTGAATATAGAATCGGATATTAAAG
>JABZJU010000071.1:0-3126 GCA_015257635.1 Nanosynbacter sp.
GAGCCAGAAGTTCGCGGTATTGAAAAGTCGACAGTTGAGCGCGTTATGGAAGATTCCTTCCTTAAATACTCCATGTCGGTTATTATTGACCGTGCTTTGCCAGACGTTCGTGACGGATTGAAGCCTGTTAATCGTCGTATTTTGTATGCGATGAATAAGAATGGTTGGCGTGCTCCTCACGCTACGGTGAAGTCGGCGAAGATCGTCGGTGAAGTGATGGGTAACTACCACCCGCACGGTGACTCATCAATTTATGACGCTATGGTGAACTTGGCTCAACCTTGGAAGATGCGATATACGCTGGTTGAAGGTCAGGGTAACTTCGGTTCTATGGACGGTGACGAGCCAGCGGCTTCTCGTTATACTGAGGCGCGAATGGATAAAATTGGCGGCGAGTTGCTGTCTGACATCGACAAAGAAACTGTTGATTTTCGTGATAACTTCGACGGAACAGAGAAAGAGCCGGTAGTTCTGCCGTCAGCCGTCCCAAATATTCTATTGAACGGTCAGATGGGTATTGCTGTTGGTATGGCAACGAATATTCCACCGCACAACCTTGGTGAGGTGGTTGACGCTACGGTTGCTCAAATAGATAATCCTGAAATTACATTAGATGAACTGTTGACGCACATTAAGGGTCCTGATTTTCCGACAGGTGCGGAGGTTTATGGTGGTGCGCCAATGCGTCAAGCATATGAAACTGGGCGTGGCTCAGTTACGATTCGTGCGGTTGCGTCGATTGAAGAGCGTAAAAATGGTCGTTACAGTATTATAATCACCGAAGTTCCGTATGGTATGAGTAAGGAAGGTTTTGTTGATAAGGTTCGAGAACTTGTCCTTGCCAAAAAAATAACGCACATTGCCGATGCGCGAGATGAAAGTGCTCGTGGTAAGGTTCGAGTTGTTGTTGAACTGAAGAAAGATGCTTATCCAAAGAAGATTCTTAACCAATTGTATAAATTGACTGGATTACAAACATCATTCCATTATAATGTCCTGGCTTTGGTCAATGGTATTCAGCCTAAAGTTATGGGCTTGAAAGAGATTTTGGCGGAATTCATTAAGCATCGTCAAGGCGTTATTCGACGCAGGACTGAGTTTGAACTTCGAAAAGCTAAGGAACGAGCTCATATATTGGAAGGTCTGAAAATTGCGCTTGATCATATTGACGAGGTGATTAAGACGATTCGCGAAAGTTATGACGATGCTGACAAGCGTTTGATGGAGAGATTTGGTCTGTCGGAAATTCAAGCGGCCGCAATTTTGGCGATGCAACTACGACGATTGCAGGGATTGGAGCGCGACAAGATTGAAGAAGAATTGAAACAACTTCATGAACTGATTAAGAAGCTGGAGGCAATTTTGGCTGACGAGAATGAAATTCTGCGCGTCGTGAAGGAAGAGTTGCTTGCCATGAAGGAGAAGTATGGTGATGATAGGCGCAGTAAGATTATCAATCATGAACTAGGAAAGTTCTCTGATGAGGAATTGATTCCAGAGGAAGAGTCGGTAATTCTGCTTACAAGCGAGAATTACATCAAGCGAACTCTTGTGAGTGATTATCGCAGGCAAAATCGTGGCGGTAAGGGTAAGCGCGGAATGACGACTAAGGAAGAAGATGTCATTGATCAAGTTGTTCAGGCAAGTTCGCATGATTATTTGCTATTCTTCACTAATATGGGTAGAATCTTCCGCTTGAAGGCTTACGAAGTGCCAGCTGCTAGCTTGAGTGCGAAGGGTGTTGCGGCTGTTAACTTATTGCAGCTTCAGCCAGAAGAGAAGATAACGGCAATTATCAAGCACGAAAAGAACGCTAACGAAGACGGCTATCTATTCATGGCGACAAAGAAGGGCACAGTTAAGAAGACTCCTGTGAAAGATTACGCCAATGTTCGTACGAATGGATTGATTGCTATTAAATTGGATGAGGGCGATGAACTTCGCTGGATAAAGAGGACGACTGGCGAGAATGATGTGATTATATCTACGTCTGCGGGACAAGCTATTCGCTTTAACGAGAAAGATACGCGCCCAATGGGTAGATCAGCTCGTGGCGTCCGCGGCGTCAGATTGCGTCCAAACGACTCTGTTGTTGGTATGGATATCGTTACGGGCGACGATCAAACCTTGCTGGTGGTTAGCGAGAAAGGCTTCGGTAAACGTACAAAGGTATCGAATTTCCCAAGCCATAAACGTGGCGGAGTCGGCATAAAAGCCGCTGTCGTAACAACTAAGACCGGTCCAATAATTTCCGTTCAGACTATCGACCCAGAAATAACAGAGGCGCTATTGGTTTCTCAGAATGGTCAAACTATCCGCCTGGGCTTGAGCGATATAAAGCTGCTCGGAAGGACAACTCAGGGTGTGACGATTATGCGTCTATCTGACGGCGACGCTGTTTCGTCGATCGGTTTGATGGCGGATCGTCCGCAGGATGAGGGGTAATTAATAGTGAAAGTCTTGATAGTCCCAGTAATTGCATGGGCGATATCCCAAGGGTTGAAGCAAGTGTTTCATCTCATGGGGCGTAATCGTCGAGTATTTAGCGGTGATACAAACCCAAAAATACTTCTATCCGGAGGTATGCCAAGCGCTCATAGTGCGATTGTTGTGTCGTTGGCGGTATTTCTGGGGCTACAAGACAGCTGGGATAGTTCTGTATTTGGACTAGCTACTTGGCTGGCTATTATAGTAATGTTTGATGCTATGATGGTCCGTTATTCGTCTGGAATGCAGGGCGAAACGCTTAATAAGTTAATTTCGGAGCAGGGTAGCAAGTTGAAAAAACTTCGCGTTGCTCATGGTCACACCCCTGTAGAAGTGGCGGCTGGGGCGGCTATTGGTATGGTTGTAGCTGCCGTTGTATTTTTCGCAACAAAATAATTGTAAAAATCTATTGACCTAGGCAATTATATACTGTAAGATTAGTAACAAGTCTGGTTGCTGGAGTGCGAGTTAAGCAACGATTTACAATCTGTAAAGCGAGGTAAATCATACTTCAGTCTGACTTAAGATGAACTTTAACAATTTGATTGTGCAATATCATCGTCAGTTTATATTTTTGTAGAGCCTTAATACTTTGATACAAAGTAGATTTTAACGGAGAGTTTGATCCTGGCTCAGGAT
>JABZJU010000071.1:3136-3365 GCA_015257635.1 Nanosynbacter sp.
CGAGCGGCAGCGAGTTTTACACTGAATTCTGGAAGCTTCTGGGTAATATAGAAGATTTATTCAAGAATTTTGTGTAAAATGTCGGCGAGCGGCGGACGGCTGAGTAACGCGTAGGAATTTGCCCCAAAGTGAGGAATAACTGCCCGAAAGGGTAGCTAATGCCGCATATGGTCTTCGGATTAAAGCCTTCGGGCGCTTTGGGAGAAGCCTGCGTTGGATTAGGTAGTTG
>JABZJU010000072.1 GCA_015257635.1 Nanosynbacter sp.
CTTCTAAAGTCAGCGGCCGACCACAAAAATCAGTGGTAACACTAAAAATCTCCTTGCCGCTTGGATTGATAATTGCCATAGATCCTCTCTTTCTCGCAAAGACAGTAACAGGTGCGTGCTGGTTTACCGGTCAACACACCACACATCCATCACCGTCTGCGGGTTATATTCGCGTATTTTATTATATCACAGCGGTGTGCGCTTTATAGGCTTTATAGAAAGCCAAAACTAGACACAATCCACTCTGAAAATCAATTTCCCTTGATGAACGGCAGCTCACCATACAATACACGTTACATTTGCTCCTATAGCGCCTGGTCTAACCGTTTAACTCTGTTTGCTGCTTCGTATTTCCTACAAATCAGCCAGCTCTTTAGAGTCCGGATCTTCGCCACGCAATACGGCGTGAACACGCTTATCGGCCTTATAGGTTGCCGGAATCTCTCCTAGTGCTTTTAGGACATTCTCTGGGCTTGACGGCCTATACGGCGAGACGGGGGGAACAATGACTATATCCCTTGTCTCGGGGTGCGCCAATATCCGAATAGCGACATCAGTAGCGGCTCGAAGATAGTGTGGTGAATCTGTAATGATGCTGATAGGGTGTTCTTTATTGCGCTCTAGGACACCTAGATCTAGCAGTTCTTTGATCTGACTATCACTCGTTGGCCGTGGAACACCGCGCTTTCTCGGCACCGCAGCAGCATTTAGCAATGTTGCACGAGTTCCATCGAGCAAGTGATACGTTACTAAGACATTTTCTCGATCCGGAACACCCGGTATACTTGGCTGGTTGTCGCTAGGTGCAGTCTCCTCAACACCATTCTCCCAGTCAATTAAGCCATGCCTATCAAAGTAAGCCTCAAGACCCAGCCGTCCAATTGCCATCTCCGTAGCGAATGCCTCACCCCAACTACCAGCCTCAACCTTTTTGCGTAGCTCATCCCGCAGCCAAGG
Source organism: Nanosynbacter sp. (assembly GCA_015257635.1). Lineage (GTDB taxonomy): Bacteria > Patescibacteriota > Saccharimonadia > Saccharimonadales > Saccharimonadaceae > Nanosynbacter. The sequence goes on from JABZJU010000072.1 coordinate 958, forward strand.
TGATTTTTCCTTGAGCTTGTCCATGTCAACACCATCAAGTGATCTCGATACTGCCGCCAAAATGGCATCAGGATCTTTTTCGGTTGGTATACCATTCCAGCGCTGGCGCTGTCCAACTAGTAAATACGTGTCCTGAACGGCGATATCTCGTGGATTTTTACCTCGCGCAGCCTGTAGACGTTTTGGCATCTCTCCTGCTGATCCACCTAGAACAATACTACTACCATACTCTACGGTACTATCGGCCGGATTTGACTCTAGAAAACGCATATCACCATAGTGTAGCTGTTCAGCCAACGGTCGCAACCTAGAATAGTTTTCCTCATTAACCCGTACCTTACCGTCGCCACCTTCCATAGTGCCATGCTGGACACCCATAAAGCGCGCCCACATGAAATCTCGCGAACCTGGCGCTAACTCACCACCACTTTCAACATCACTAGCAACTGCCTGCGCGGCTTCAGCAAATTGCCGGTTAGAACGATCTGTTGCGATAACGCCTAAGATTTTGATTATAGACTGCCGATTTTCTTCATCAAGAAATTCTCTTTCCGGCACCCAGAGTGGCTTATTAGGGAGTGTAGGTTCTTTATTCATAATAGTAAATTATAGCATAAAAATCATAATAATTCAACCCCCATTAACTCATGTAGCACACCACTCCTATCCCCGCCCACGATTATACCGTATGAGTATAGTGCTATAATTGAGTCATGTCACTACAATTGAAGTCGTCAACAAAACGGCGAAAAAATTACATTCTGCCGATAATCGCAATCTTAATGATTCTTGGCGGAGTTTATTTGCTTGTCCTCATCAGTACGCCCCTTATTTTGTCGCAAAACATCAACCCAAAAGATAACCACACCACTCAACTCATCACTAAAACTGAGAATAAAATTACCGAAAATCGACTTTATATACCGAAAATCGACATAAATTTGCCTTATAGTACTGGCGGCGCCGAGACAATGGAGCATGGTGCGTGGTGGCGTAAACCAGAAAACGGCAACCCAAAAGATGGCGGCAATTTTGTCTTATCTGCACACCGTTTTATTATGGGATTAACTCCTCAGCAGACGCTCAGAAAATCGCCTTTTTATAATATTGATAAATCGACTGTCGGCGATGAAATTATCATTGACTATAACGGCGTGCGTTACAATTACGTCATCAGTGAAAAACAAAGCGTTAAACCAGACGCCGTGGAAATCGAACAGCGCACAGATCAGCCGCAATTAACTCTTTATTCCTGCACTTTGGGCGGCGCAAACGACGGACGAGATGTGATTATCGCCAAATTGAAAAAATAGCCAGAACAACAAAAATCCCCTTCTCGTCAAAGGGGATTTAAGCAGTTTTTAACGTAAATTATTTACGCAAACCTAACTTGGCAACAACTGCTTTGTAAGACTCAAAATCAGTTCGCTCCAAATATTTCAGCAAACGCTTGCGCTTACCAACCATTTGGATCAAGCCGCGACGAGCCATGAAGTCGTGCTTATTCGCCTTCAAATGCTCCGTGACTTCTTTGATACGAGCCGTCAAAACTGACACCTGAGCTTGTGGGCTACCGACGTCGTTTTTATTGACCTGAGTCAAAGCAATTGCTTTCGCTTTATTTTCTTTGCTAATCATAGCTCTGTAATTATACCAAGCTTCTCTGTTTTTTGCAATTAGCTAGTAATCCCAAAGTCCGCCAGAGTCTTCGCCTGATCAATAGAATAGTCGGCTATTTTTGTTCGACGCAAATTCTCGCAATACGCACCCGTCCCTAGTTTCTCACCAATATCCACTGCTAACGTTCGAATATAAGTTCCGCTTGAAACGTGAGTTCTGATCTTTAATTTGGGATATTCGTATGCCAATAATTCCAATGAGTAAATTTCTATCACACGCTTAGGAATCTCAACTTGTTTACCTTCGCGCGCCAATTTATACGCTCTTTCACCGTTAATTTTTATTGCGCTAAAAATCGGCGGCGTCTGCTCAATTTTTCCCACAAATTGACCGATTACCCACTGAACTTCTTCCAAACTCGGCTCATAATCAGACACATCGGTAATTTCGCCTTCTGGATCACCCGTCGAACTATTCTTACCCAGAATAATTTCCGCCTCGTACCACTTATCTAATTTAGTGAAAATTTCAGCTTCGCGACACTTCTTTCCAGTCACAATAATCATTAGTCCGGTAGCAAACGGATCAAGCGTACCTGTGTGACCAACCTTCACCTTCTTTCCCGCCTGATTAGATAAAACTCGTCGCAAGCGCGCTACCACCCCAAAGCTAGTCATTCCCTGAGGTTTGTCTATGAGAATCACTTCGTCCATCAATTATTGTCCTGGAA
>JABZJU010000073.1 GCA_015257635.1 Nanosynbacter sp.
GTTCGCGACTGTTTTAATAGTCCATCAACCATCGTTGTCTTACCGTGATCGACGTGGGCAATAATGGCAATGTTTCGAATCTTGCTAGCGTCCTTCATAAAAATATGGTCTGATATTATCACAGACCTTCCTTTAAGATAATTGTATCACAAAATAATAGAGGTCACAATTTATTAACCATTAAATGTATAAATCACATAATCTGTCTAGTAGTCTCAATTGCCGTTAATGAGTCGGCTTGATGTCATTATGGAGCACCTGCCAAATAGTGATCACGAACCTGATGTTCGGTTAGAGCCGTTGCGTAGACTGAACTATATTGCATACTTCCGTTAAAATATTTAGGCCCATTGTATCCACTGCCGTCGGCATTTTTCCAGTTAAGCACTTTGCCACAGCCAACTTTCCAGTAGCCGCCGCTGAACATCTTTTCTCCAGCAGTCATTGATGGGTTTGAGTCGACTTGATTACCATCTAAATAAAGCGCTGCGCCGTTTGGGGACATAGTAGCAACGACATGATGCCAGTGACCGTCGGAATAGTTTACACCGGCAGGTGAAGTAACAAGCTTAATTCCTCTGTCGTACACACCAAACACCACTCTACCATCTTTATCTATGTATATATGACGATCACTATATCCTCTTCCGTCATAGTCACCCTGGTAGAGAGAGCTGAATCCTATTAGTCGTCCGTTGCTTTTTTGATTGGTATTAAACCATACTTCCAGGCTAAATATATTTGGAGCTGGAGTAATTTTTTTAGCTTCTGACGTTCCATGAGTAAGACAGGTATCTACTCCATTAAACACTGAAACACGATGGTCGTCACGCGTACAGCCTGCGGTTGCTACGGCAACTCGACTTGGCGACTTATCTCCCGGTGCGGCACTGCCATCATTGTTATTACCGGAGAGGTCTGTGACAATAGGGTTTACTACATAGTCACTGTTGAGTGCCCAAGAGAAATAGGGCTGAGGATTGGGGCGAATTTGTGAATTAATCCAGGTGACATCAGAACATTTAAAATAAGCTCGAGATTGGATGCTGTTGATGTTGTTTTGCATGGTTGCAGTAAAGCCCGCCAGGGAAGATAGTTGTACGACCAAAAGTACTATCTCGAATAGTATAATGATAGCAAGCAGTGCCATATTGCGATTTCGCTCATAGGCAAGCTGTAGTCCTGTAATCTCCTCTTCTGGTGGAGGTAATTTTACTAATAAAGCTATGAATAACGGTAAAAGACACCATAATAATGCGAGAGCCACCCCAGACGGTCCAAGAGATGGTCGTGGAATATAAATGTAATGTCCTTGCCTGTCGGTTTCTGTGGCGCGAACGATTGTAGTTTGACCGGTATATATGCGATTTCCTCTGTCATCTCGAATAGGAAAGATGCCGGTATTAACAATATGAAGTTGTACGTCATTTTTCTGGTGTTTAGCAATACTAAGCATGTCTACACGGAGCCATGGATTAAGGATTAGCGTTGCTAAAATAACCACGAGTGTTCCGCCAATAATGCGAACTGGCCAGCGCCAGTGTTTGTGTATTTTCTTGATACACGAAATCAGATAGACGATAATCCATCCAATTAGTAAAATAGGTGCGGCACGCCATACCCATCCCCATATAGGCGCAATTACTATTGCTTTGCCTATTACATCCTGACCACCTACCGGCAAGGAGTCTTCCGTGATATTGAGGTCTCCTTTTGTTGTATAGCTATGATCATCATTTACTTTTATTAGTCTATGGGTGTAAATGTTGCCGCTACGATAAAACGTAATAATATCATCTTTGTCGTAAGATTGTTGTGGCTTAGTGACTACCAGTGTTCCAACGGGGGCGGTCTCACCCATGCTTGGGGTTACGATGGAGAAAAAGCGAAAACCAGCTAAATGTAATATAAGCACCGAGCCTAAACTCAGTAGACTCAGTGCTGTGATTACCCAGATGCTGGTTTTGCTAAATCTCATTGACCTTCAATATGTATAGTCTTAGAACTGCTATTATTTACTAGGCGCTAAACTGCCAGGTGATTGGTTGTGATATTTGACGGCCCTGGAAGCTGGCGTCAGTATTTGCTGGGAGCGCTGCTGTGATAACTAGGTTAACTGTTTCATTTGGTGCAATTGGATGACCAACAATTGCTTTAATGTCTTGTGCTGCAGCTTGCTGGAACGCTTCCGCGGTACCAGTCCAGACTTGTGTTCCATTGGCTTGAACGGTGATGGTCATTTTGCCACATAAGTTACCAGTACCAGAGACTGATGCTCCTGGCGCGTTCACTGTCGTACAAGTACCGCCCTTAACGGTGAAGGCGCTAGCGGCTATACTACCTTTATTAGTAATCTTTACGGTCGTACTTGTGCTGCCTCCTGGAACAAGTGCTTGGCCGCCGTATTTGTTGATAGTCGCGCATGTCGCACTGCCGGCGCCAGTAGTGGTACATGCAACTGAACCGTCTTGGTTTTTTTCTTCCATAACTAATGTGCCCGTTGAAGCTGTATTTACGCTGTTGGTGATAGTTGCAACAACACCTGCAAAAGTAGGTGTTAAGCTAAACGCTACCATCAGAGTCATAATGCCTCCGATAGTTGCCAGACCAATGCGCTGCCTTTGGAAATAGTTATTTGATTTTCTCATGCTAATATAAACCCTCCTCGATTATCTAATTTAGATGTCTCGCATTATTATTTTCCCTGGCGTGATTGTAGCATAGGCGTTTTAGTGCAGTCAATATGATTTTCTATGTCAATTTAAAAAAATCGCCGTATTAAAGGCGACGATTTATAGAATACTACAATTGGTGCGGATGAAAGGACTTGAACCTTCACGCCGTGAGGCACATGCTCCTAAGGCATGCGTGTCTACCAATTCCACCACATCCGCATAACCCGATTATATCAAAACAAATTCTACTTATCAACTGTCCGCGCTTATGCTAAAATTGAAGTAACATACCAAGGAGGATTGATGAATAAAGTTGCGAAATATTTGAATGAACATCTTAGTGGCGAAGTCGCGTCGCAGGATTTTGCATTGAGTCAAGTTGAGGTTGATAATGGACTTTTGGCGCGCCGACCAGAAATGATTGTTCGTGCGGCTAATATGAACGACATCAGAAAAGTGATGCGATTTTGTTCTCAATTGGCAGAGAAAGGCCATGTTTTACCTGTATTTGTTCGTGGTTGTGGCAATGATGAAACTGGCGCAGCGACGAATAAAGGTATTGCAATTGACGAAAAAACGTATATGAATCGTGTGGTTGGTATTGATCCTCGCC
>JABZJU010000074.1 GCA_015257635.1 Nanosynbacter sp.
CCACAATGCGGAATTGCGACTGGAATCTTACAAAGACGCAATAGCAAGACTCTTGACACAACTGGAGATTTTTACACAACATGGGGACTTCCTGGACCAAGAAACCGTGACGAACCCATAAAAAACACACCAACTAAGCCTGAAGAAGTATTTGGCGCAACTGGCGGCGGTGCTATCTATCGTGCAAAAATCTTTGATGATATAGATATGTTTGATGAGGATTTCTTCATGTATTATGAGGATGTCGACTTAAGCTTCCGAACACAATTAGCCGGCTGGAAAGTTCGCTTCACACCTAAGGCTATCGCTTATCATAAAGTTGGCGCTAGTAGTAAAAAAGTTCCCGGATTAGCTGTCTACAATACTTTTAAAAACTTGCCGTTAGTCTTCATTAAAAATGTTCCGGGTAAACTATTTTGGTATATTGGTGTACGATTTTTACTGACATATTGGTTGATTTTTGCCAGCGCAATCCGCCACGGCAACGGTTGGCCTGCATTCAAGGGAGCTTTAGTATCAATTATTCACAAACCGGCAGCTTATAAAAAACGTCTTCATATCCAAAAAAATCGTAAGGTTTCCGTCGACTATATTCGAAATATTATTCACGATGGACCGCTACCAAATCAAACTGGTTTATTAAAATTTAAGCATTTTTTCAGAATAAAATAATATATTTAATACCATGAAAACCATCACTCTTCTCATTCCTGTCTACAACGAAGAATCCGTTTTGTCGCAATTATTTAGACGCTTGGACGAATTTACAAAAAACACGCCCGATTATCAATTCGAATTTCTCTTCATAAACGACGGCAGTACTGATAAATCTTTTTCAATCATAGCCGAGCAATCGAAAAAAGATTCTCGAATTAGCTATATAAATCTATCGCGAAACTTCGGTAAGGAAATTGCCATGATAGCTGGAATTGACCACGTAAAAAGTGACGCTCTGGTGATTATCGATGCGGATTTACAAGACCCGCCAGAGCTCATTCAGGAAATGATTTCGTACTGGGAAGATGGTTACGATGACGTCTATGCTCGCCGTAACAATCGACAAGGCGAAACCTGGCTGAAGAAAAAAACCAGCCAATGGTATTACAGAATATTGCAAAAATCGACCAACATCCCCATTCAGGTCGACACTGGAGATTTTCGCTTACTGGACCGCCGATGTATTGAGGCTTTGCAAAAATTCCGCGAATCTCAGCGTAATACAAAAGCAATTTTCAGCTGGATTGGATATAAGAAAAAAGAGATATTTTATGATCGCGATCCCAGATTAGCTGGTCAAACCAAGTGGAATTACCGGAAACTACTCAACTTGGCAATTGACGGAATCACCAGCTTTACTACCGCACCGCTACGCATGGCAACTATTTTCGGCTTCATTATTTCGTTTATTGCTTTTGTCTGGATTATTTATCTTTTAGTTCGCCCTTTGTTCGGAGTTTCCACCGGAGCTGGCTATTCTTCCTTAATGGCAGTTATTCTATTTCTCGGCGGAGTTCAGTTATTATCCCTGGGTATAATTGGTGAATATGTAGGACGAATATTTATTGAAACAAAAAACAGACCATTATATTTAATGGAGGAGTATCATGCAGGAAATATTAAAAAAACACGCCGATAAATTCAGGTTTCTTATCGTTGGCAGTACTAATACAGTACTAGATTTTGGCATACTTTTTAGCCTAACAATCTTCTTAAATATCCCAAAAGAGTTTGCTAATTTTATATCAACATTCGTTGCCTTTTTGTTCTCATTTTTTGCAAATAAAAAATATACTTTCAAGTCAACATCCCAAAACTTGAAAAAACAATTTCTTTTATTCGCGGCAGTTACATTGTTTGGTTTATGGGTAATTCAGACAATTATTATTGCTATTATTACACCGATATTCATAAACTTCGGATTAAATAAATCACTTGCTCTATTAATTAGCAAGCTAGCCGCCACAGTAGTCAGCCTCGTCTGGAATTACGTTCTATACTCCAGAATAGTCTTTAAAGACACTAAGAACTCTTCTGACTAATAATTAGCCGTCGTTCGCGACCTTCACCTTCAGAATGCGTATCAATATCGCTATATTCACCAGCCAAGTGATGCACTGTCCAGCGATCAGCAGCATTCAAATCCACTACCTTTGACTCGCCAGTTCGTCGAACTTCCTCAATCCAGCCGCGCGCCTTTTCGGCAATTTTTTCAGCGTGCTGCTTTTTATAGTCCGCAATATCCAAATTCACCCGAACAGTTGACGCTTCTTTATGATGAAGAGCTGTCGACAAAAGGTTCTGAATACTACGCAATGTTTCCGCATTTCTACCGATTAAAATGCTGCTTCGTTCGCTATGTGGAATTGAAGCCACAACAATTCCATCTTCGATTTTTACCGAAACTTCTAGATTCAAGTCAAAGAATGTTAGTAAATCCTCTAAATATTTTTTTACAAATTCAACCGTTTCAATTTGATCCATAAATCCTCCTTAATCCTTAGCCTTGATCCGAGTTATCCTAGCCTCTGTAGCCTTTTTAACACGTTTGTCGATTTTTGTCGATGCTTTAGATTTTTGAGATGATTTTTTATCTGCAATTTCTTGCATTTCTTTAGAGTCTTGCTTGAAGATGATATAGTTCTGGAGATATCCCACGGCGCTGGCTGTCGTCAAATAAAGCGCCAAAGCTGCCGGCAAATACACAATCACGAAGAACATCATTACTGGCATAAATTTCATCATTTTTCGCGTCATAATAGCATTTACTTCTGTCTGATCTGCTTCTTTTCCATCGCCAGCCTCAGCTAAAATGTCACGTAATTTACGATTGCTGTCAGATTGGGGCGACAATTGTTTTGAAGTTAAATATTGCAAATATGCCGCAACTGCCGCCAAAATAACTAAGCCAACAACAATACCATTCTTTGATATTGCGTGCTGTGTCAAATCTATAATTCCCAGGAAATTCTGATTAAATTGATCCGGATTATTCACTAAATTATTAGCAACCGGCAGATTTTTCATAAAATCATAAACATATTTTCCTAGATCAGCGCGACTAGAGACGAAAATCTGCACCACTCGATACATCGCAATCAAAATTGGTAACTGAATAATCATAACGCCAATTGAACCAAAGGCACTGACGTTGTGTTTTTTATAAAGCTCCACCATCGCTAGGTTACGCATTTGTGGATTTTTTGCGTACTGTTTTTTGATCTTCACTAGCTCTGGCTGCATTTTACGCATTGCCTTTGCT
>JABZJU010000075.1 GCA_015257635.1 Nanosynbacter sp.
TTGTCATATCGCACTCTTGGAAAATATATAATAATCGCCAAGAACTATAAATCCGACCTCAAAGCTCCAGGGCTAAAATATGTCGGGGTTGTAACGAGCGAAAACGACACCGCAATTGATAAAAATCTCGCAGTCAACATACCCAAGCAAATGACTGCAGCTTCTGGCGCCAAATTCCAATATTATTCAATTCCAGCCTCATTTGGCATCGGTCACGACATTGCAGCCTTAAACCAAGACGAGGTTAAAAAGCACGCCGACAAATTATATCCGTTCTATTTGGATATGTACGAAGGAAAAAACGTAAAATTAGAGGCGAACTAGCTATCCTATTTACCTTGCACGGCTAAAATTCGCGCCTGAATTTCATCCAATTGAGCGTCATCCATTTTTGGACCGTCAGCCGTGGTTAGCCATCCGGGATATTTCTCATAAAATACCTGATCGTGTGACACTGGCGAACCAATTCCCTTTGCCAAATCACCATGAAGCGGCATCAACTTGGCGTGCACATGCGCCACGCCCGTGCCCTCAAAAATCAGCGCCACTCGTGGAGTGCCAAACGCTTTTTCCAAAATACCAGCAACCTTTTTCACTGCCAGCATCATTTCGGAATATAAATTATCGTCCAAAGAAAATACGTAATCGCCCGGATTCTGCTTCGGAATCACCACAGTAAAACCTGGCGTATTTGGAAACGGTGTTAAAAATGCTAGGAATTTCTCATCTTCCCAAATCTTCCAAGATTTCATTTTTCCAGATACAATGTCGTCAAAAATTGTGTGATTCATGATTGCTCCTTTATGCAAATAAATCGTTTAATGCCTCACTCACCGTTGGATGAGTGAATATTTGGTCACGCAGTACAGTATACGGCAGGTCATTATCCATTACAGTTTTGATAATATTAATGACTTCTGGTGAGTTACGACACAATAAACTAGCACCCAAAATTTGTTCAGTGTTTGCATCAATCACCGCACGCAGCAATCCTGTTGTAGCATTATCAACATGCAGGCGTGGAATCGCCATAGCAGGCAGCTCTTTTACGATAATTTCGCACCCCGTCGCACGCGCCTCAGCCTCTGTCATACCCACCCGACCTAGCGGCGTTTGCATAAAGACCGTGTACGGCAAGGTTTTTCGTTTGGCGCGAGTGTACAGACCATCACCCAGCAATTGGCTTCTCACAATCCGAAAATCGTCCAGCGACGCATAGGTAAATTGTGGCCCGCCCGTTACATCGCCCATTGCCCAAATATGCGACCGACTAGTGCGAAGTGTTTCATCAACCACAATTGCCCCGCGCTCATCCGTCGCTACACCAGCAGCTGGTAAATTCAAGCTTATCGTTGCCGGGCGACGGCCCGTAGCCATCAAAACCGCATCATAACCAGCGTAATCATCATGATTTACTGTGCGAATCGTCGCAGTAGACTCACCCTCAATCGCTGTCACATCCACACTAAACACAATCTCAATACCCTGTGCCTGCAATGCTTCAGTAGCAGCCCGAGCAATTGCTGGATCTTCACGTGCAAGCAGAGCATCGCCCCTCTCAAATACTGTTACTTTTGTACCAAGTTTGGCATAAGTTGAGGCAAATTCTAACCCAATATAACCGCCACCAATGATAGCTAGCTGTTTTGGCTGCGTCATTCTATCCAGCAATTCAGTACTGGTATACACAAACGGCTTATCAACACCTGGAATATCTGGGATGATTGATTCCGCACCGGTGTTAATAAAAATCTGCGGCGCACTAACTACTAGCTCGTCGTTACCCGCCACAACCTTCACAGTACGATCATCTACGAACGACGCCTCACCCTCAATGACGCTCACTGTTTCACGATCCGCAAGCATATGATAGTTCTTCTCATTCAACCGCGCTACCACTGTTGTCTTATGTGCCATCGCCTCATCAAAACTTTGATGATGTTCGGCTGCATTGACTAGCACCTTAGTAGGAATACAAGCAATATTAATACAGGTGCCGCCATACATCTTTGGCGACCGCTCCACTAGCGCTACCTTTTTTTCCGCATTTGCCAGCGCTACCGCCAATGTTTTGCCAGCTTTGCCAAAACCAATGATAAGTGCGTCAAATTGTTGTGTATCCATTTTACCTCCTCCTATCTTTTTTAGCGATCTCTCTCGCTGCAACAAATTCTCTATCGGCACACAGAACTGCCTCTTTTATTACAAGTTTTTGAGCTACTACTATTATCGTGTGTAATAGCTCCTTAAAACTGTTCCAAAAAGTCCAACTTACCGCTATACGATGTTGTCAAAAATTGTGTGATTCATAATTACTCCTTTTGAAGTAATTATAGCATTTTACGAAGTTTTCAGGTCGGACAATTTAAGTTCCATCCTACGGCAAATCAGAACTAGCCATATCGTCGCAAAAATCCCCAATAAAACTTCTACTATCACAAACCAAAACTTGCCCATCGCGTAACCTTGCGCCGCTATAATTGCCGCAAAAATCGGAAAACTGAAAGATGAGATTCGCTCGCGATGAGTTAAATAGCTCAAACTTGACGGTAAAAGAAACATCAAAAGCACCATCAATATCACGATGCCACGCGAGAAAACAAAATGCGCCGCGTGCATTGTATCGTTCGGACAAAGCGCCACTCCTATCATACAAATCGCAAACAATGAAAGTATCCAGCCAGATATCCGAGCAGAGCGAATTTGACCAAGTTTAAGATAACCACGATTCATAAAAAACCCAATCGTCGCCATAATCAAACCAGATAAAAACACTCCCGAATTGAACGAAAATGCAGACAAACGATTCGAGGTGGTTTCGCCCAATCTGCTCAAGCTCCAGTTCGTCCACCGAGTATCATCAGAAAGCAGCATCGCCACAACCAAGCCCGCAGCCAAAACGACACCATTAAGAATACAGAGCGCCTGAAGGCGATTCTTGCACAAAAAATCCTTAATCTGTCGGAGTTTCATATTGCTAAAATTGTTCCAAAAAGTCCAACTTGCCACTTTCAAAATGACGGACATCTTCGATTCCATACTTCATCATAACCAAGCGGTCGATTCCGCAACCAAAAGCAAATCCCGTATATTCATTCGGGTCAATTTGTGCCGCCCGAAGAACATTCGGATGAATCATTCCGCAACCCAATAGCTCAATCCAACCTTCACCAGAGCAGACTTTACAATCAGGATTTTTTCCTTCACAAAACGGACAACTTAACGCAAACTCGAAGCTAGGCTCAGTGAACGG
>JABZJU010000076.1 GCA_015257635.1 Nanosynbacter sp.
GCACCCAGAATACGCTGCTTTTCTCTGAAATGCGCGAAAATATGATCATCATGAGCGATGGCAGTTTTCGGGCAGTAGTGGAATGCGAATCGATCAACTTCGACCTTATGAGTTCACGCGAAAGAGAGGGAATTGAGTTCAGTTATCAAAACTTTATTAACTCTCTATATTTCCCAATTCAAGTTCTTATCCGTTCACGCCGCGTGGACATTGGTCCGTATCTGGACAGATTGGCTGAAATTCGCCGCAATCAAGACAATATGCTCCTCAACGTCCTAATGGACGATTATATGGATTTCATTGATATTCTGGCACAAGAGGCAAACATTATGGATAAGAGTTTTTATGTTGTCGTTCCATATTATCCAGCTGGCGAGGAAAATGCCTTCAAGCAACAGACTAAGGGATTGTTCAATAGCTTCTTCAGCGGGAAAAAAGAGGCAACCGTAACAAAAATTGACCAAGTCACCTACACCAAAGCCAAAGATGAAATTAAAAACCGCATTGATTCAGTTATGAATGGTCTATTCCAAATGGGCGTAAAAAGCTGGCAATTAAATACCAGGCAATTGGGTGAGCTGTTCTACACTTCATATAATCCCGACACGTCGTCACGTGAATCGCTAGAGGACATTGATCCAAGCGAGCTTACGACTACTTACGTAACTAAGGGAACTGGTCCATCACCGAGAGGAGGAAGGTCGTAATGGCAAAGAAGAAATTAGATGCCGTTGATATTGCTGCTCAACAACGAGCAAGGGAGCAAGCCGAAGTCGAACAGGCCTTCTTAACTGGTGTTCGAACTTTGCGTGATTTTATTGCGCCAAGTAGTATTGAGCTTCATTCTGACCATTTTCGACTTGGCTCAAAATATGGCCGCACAATGTATGTTTATGGCTATCCTCGCCAAATCTACACCGGCTGGCTTAGCTCAATCATTAACATCGATGAAGTGCTGGATATTAGTATGTTTATTTATCCAGTCGATACGCAAATTGTCCTGAATAACCTGCGTAAAAAAGTTACTCAGCTGGAAGCAACCATGAATATAAACATGGAAAAGGGAAAGGTGCGCGATCCAGGCTTGGAAGCGGCTTTGCAAGACGCCGAAGAATTGCGTGACCAATTGCAGATTGGCGCCGAAAAGTTCTTCCGCTACGGCTTATATATTACTCTTTACGCCGACAGCTTGGATGAATTGAATTTTATCCAGCATAAAATTGAAACTATTTTTGGTCAGCAATTGGTGTTCTCAAAAGTAGCTTCCAGCCAGCAGGAGCAGGGATTGAATAGCTCTATTCCACAATTGACTGATGAACTACAGATTCGCCGCAACATGAATACTGGCGCAATTTCAACCAGCTTTCCATTCACTTCAGCCGATTTAACGGACAATAAGGGCGTACTTTACGGAATTAATATGCATAATAATGGCTTGGTGATTTTTGACAGATTCTCTCTGGAAAACGCCAATATGGTCGTGTTCGCTAAGTCTGGTGCTGGTAAATCATTTACCGTTAAGTTGGAAGCTTTAAGAAGTATGATGGTCGGGGCTGATATTGTGATTATTGACCCAGAAAATGAGTACCAAAAACTATGCGACGCGGTTGGTGGCAGTTATATTCGATTGAGTTTAAGTAGCGACACGAGAATCAATCCGTTTGATTTGCCGCGTGTTATTGACACTGATGAGGCAGATGACGCACTGCGAGCTAACTTAGTTACGCTACACGGACTACTCAGGCAAATGCTGGGCGGCGCAGGAGTAGGGGCTGGCGGGCAAGTCGTAGCAGGACTATCGCCAGCGGAAGAAGCTGATATTGATCAAGCATTAATCGACACTTACGCGCGCGTTGGTATTACTTCGGATCCACTAACACACAATTCTACGCCACCGACGATTTCCGACTTATACGACACCTTGCTTCACATGGGCGGAACTGGCCCAAGCCTGGCTCAGCGACTTCGCAAATTTACCTCTGGAACGTTTGCTGGAATATTCTCGCAACAGAGTAATATTGATATTAATAATAATATGGTTGTCTTTAACATTCGCGACTTGGAAGATGAACTGCGACCAACGGCGATGTATATTGTTCTGAACCACATCTGGAATATTACGCGTACCGACCAGAGGAAACGTATGTTGATTGTTGACGAGGCTTGGCAATTGATGAAATATGACGATTCCGCCAACTTCTTATTCTCATTAGCCAAGCGCGCCCGCAAATATCAATTAGGTCTGACAACAATCACACAGGATGTGGAAGACTTCGTCGGAAGTAAAATGGGGCGAGCAATCGTTTCCAACTCCTCAATGCAGCTACTTTTGAAACAGTCTGCCAGCGCCGTTGACGTTTTGGCGCAAGTGTTTAAATTGACAGATGAAGAGCAGAAGCGACTAGCCAATTTCCCAGTTGGGCAAGGATTATTCTTTGCTGGACAAAATCACGTTCACATCCAGATTCAGGCTAGCGATACCGAATATAATTTGATCAATACAAATCCCGTATCACAACAAATAAAACCGTCAGATTCACCGATCGGCGGCTACGGAGCGGTGTAGAAAAATAGCGAGAAAATATGGCACGAGTTGATTACACGACAGATTCCGAAACTGACAGCAGATTAAATCCTGCTGAACAGGCTAAGTTTGATCAAATCTCGGCTGGTTTTGACAGCGGGTCAGAGTTAAGTGATCGCGAAAAAGATGCCATAAATGACCTTGAATCTCAGTTTGATAATAAAGATTCGGATTTGAATCCTAATCAAAACGATTCCGCCAGCGCCGCCGTTAATGACCAAGAATCTTCTGTTCCAGGCAACGGTTTTTATCAGCCGTCTACGGGAAAAAAGAAAAGTCCAGTAACATTCAAGTCTTTACTGAAAAAACGCGGACCAATTGCAGCCATCGTCGGAATATTGGGACTGGGCGGTGGAATTATGGGAATATTTCTTAGTCCAGCGACAATGTTACAAAATATTATGGAGAATTTCACCTGGAAAAACGACTCCGCTTCAGTTGTTAAAGAAACCAGAATGAAAAAAGTAATAAACAGAATGCTTGGATCTGGTGACGACGCAGGAATTTGCAAAAGTAAAAAAATACGCTGCAAAACAGGACGACTTTCCAACAGAGCTCTTAAGAAATTCAAGAAATCCGGATTAATTCCAGTTGATGCTGATGGCAAAGAAATGGACATAAAAGGAAGAGGATACCC
>JABZJU010000077.1 GCA_015257635.1 Nanosynbacter sp.
TCACCAATAACGGCAATTCATTGGCTTGGCCGCTCGGTCAGGCGTCGCTACTGCCATCATCTTACGGAGAATTGACAATTACCGTGCCAATTTCCTCCGTCTCTAAATATCTACAAAACCCAACGGCTCGGAAACTAGTCAATATTCCCAAGCCACCCGAGCCAAAGCCAGAACCAACACCAGCACCCGCTGCGCCAACACCTGCACCAACCACTGGCAATAAAGTGATTGCCTTGACGTTTGATGATGGACCAGGTCCATACACCGCGCACCTACTGGACATCTTGGATCAGTATGGTGCGAAAGCGACATTTTTCTTGATTGGCAGCAAAGTTTCTGGGCAAGCTAGCGTCGTACGTAGTATACAGGCGCGTGGTCATCAACTGGGTAATCACTCGTGGTCACATCCGGAACTACCTAAGCTATCAGTTGACCAAATTGCTGGCGAAATCGACCGTACTAACGAGGCCATCAGGCAAGCCACTGGTGTCAAGCCGAGCATCTTACGACCACCTTACGGCGCGGTCAACGGCGTTGTCCTGGAACAGCTTCGCCTGCGGAATATGTCATCAATCTTGTGGTCGGTCGACACGCGGGATTGGGCTGATCGCAATAACCAGATTGTCTGTTCACGTGCCGTCGCTGGCGCTCGCCCTGGAGCCGTCATCTTGATGCACGACATACACCAAACTTCCGTCAATGCCGTGCCGTGTATCCTCAGCTCACTGAAGCAGCAGGGGTATTCATTTGTGACGATACAACGGTTGAATTAGTCCGACTGATCAATGTTAAACACCTTGTATTTCGAGGTTGCACCGCGTAGTAATTTTACCCGTGAAGGTGCCACACCAAAATATTTTGCCAACAACTTTCCTGCCGCTAGATTCGCTCGCCCCTCAATGGCTGACGCCTTGGTGTAGATTGTCAGAGAACCATCATCGTTCGGGACGACTTCTTCGCGGTGGCGAGAGTTGGGTTTGAGATGGACGGAGATTTTCATGATATATAAAATATTTATATACTATCATTATACGTTATTTTTAATGTATATTTTGCTATACTAGTAAGTAGGTTATGCTTGCATAAACTATAATATAGTATTATAAACGGAGGGCGTATGACTAAAGAAGTTTTAGAGAAAGTTAAACAAAAAGCTTCAAAAGTGTTATCTGACAATCATATAATAGAGCCCTTCGTTAATGTTTTTGATATAGCAGCTGAAGCTGGTCTTTCAATTGAATACAGAAAAATGCCACAAGGCAATACTGATGTCTCGGGGTTTTTCGATAGTAAAACAAATACAATTTATGTAAATGTAGACAACTCTATAGCTCGTCGCACATATACAGTTGCGCATGAGCTTGGACATTATTTTCTAGGACATAAACCTGACGAGTATGGTTTATATCGACGGAATAATTCATATAGCGGAGCAAAAGAACAAAAAGAAAAAGAGGCTGATTGTTTTGCAGCTAATCTATTAATGCCCGAGGATATGATAAGAAAAGAACTAAGAGAATATCCCTTCCTGAAAAGCTCCATCCAACTACTAGCCGACAGGTTTGGAGTTTCTCCTAGCGCAATGACTTACAGACTGATGAATCTGAGGATAATAAAACGATGAACGGGAATGAAAAGTCTGCTAACGACCATATTATAGATAACGTAGAAAATATGCTTGAAGCTCTAGGTGCCGTTCCAGGGCAAATTGAAGATGATTCTGAAATTGAGGCTTCTACTGAGGATAGAGTTAAGTCTAAAAGTGATTTAAGCTTAATTAAAATACAAGAATTACAAAGTATTATACATTTAAGAGAGAAGTGGAGTTTAATACTACTCATACTAGTTGGAATAGTAATCATAAGTGATATTGGAATTACCTACTTGACAGGTTTCGGAATTCTAAATTTTACAGGAATATCTCTACCTCTATTTATTGGTAGCAACCTTGCACAAATATTCGCCTTGAGTGTTATAGTTGTTAAGTTTCTATTTGACACAAGCGCCAACTAAAACGATATCACATCCAACTCCCGTGGCAAAATCTCCTGCACTTCTACCGAACCTGCTACCAAATGATAGCCGTGCAACTTTGACGGCAAATCACGCTCGGCTGAACGCCAATTAACTGGGCGATTTTCATCGAAATAATCGAACAATTCCGCATTCAAAAAATGGTCACGCGGCAATTCCACCGAACCATCCTGATTGACGACCAGCGCTATCGACAAGCCCGATGTCACACCATTTTCATTCTTGGCATACGCCGCCGTTACCAGATGAACCAGCGGCTCAAATTTCAGCACCGACTGGTCGCTCGCCTCCACCTGCGCCTGGCCGCGACGCGCTAACTGCTGATTGATTTTTGTTGTCAATTCGTCAACACTTGGCTTACCGTCGCCCGCTCGGCAATAGTCGCAACCATCTGCCGCCTCGACATATTCCAGCAGCAAATCCATGTCGACGTCAGTGTCTTTAACGCCATGCTGCGACAATTGCTCCACCATTTCATGTAACGCACTCAGCAAACTATAATCATTAACATTTCTGGCGGCATCACCTATACGGATGATGGCGCGAGCGACGGTAATAGTTTTGTTTGGCTTGTTCATGCATTCTCCTTAGCATCTTTACTCCGCTCCAAAAGCATTTGTAAGCACCCAGTAGCCAACAACGGGCGAACATAATAATTTGCGTGTGTATCAGGTGTCACAATTACCATCTCCGACCATAGTCAACGCCTGCCGCAAACTCCGCACCGGCGCCGCATATGGTACATTAATTTCTGCAAAATGCTGGCGGGCCGCAGTAATTTTAGCTCGCTCATTAGCACTCAAGTGATTATCATTAATATCATCTGAGCCTTTCGTCTCGGCAACAAAGTAAATCCGCTCATCGCCGTCAAACGCTACTGCCCAATCTGGATTATACTTACCAACCGGTGTATCAATCTTGAACCAACTTGGTAGCTTAATATAAAACTTAACGTCGGTATTGTCCTCCAGCGACTGCATGAATTCACGCTCAACTTCCGAATCAACCGCCACATAATCGTAGATGGTTTTTGCCAGGTCGGTCACTGCAACTGCCCCACTCTTCATCGCTGCATCATACAGGTATGTCTGTAATTCACTATTCTCAAACAACGTCATGTCATAATGCTCACCCGTTCTGTGATATTTAACAC
>JABZJU010000078.1 GCA_015257635.1 Nanosynbacter sp.
CCTTTTCGCCGTCCATTTCGTGCTTGCCGTTAGTCAATTGCATATAGTGACCTGTTGGACATCGTTCGCGACGTTGCTGATAATTCAATTCCTTCGCTCGACACATCCAGTCCATACTTGGATCAAGGATTCCTCGTGGATCACGACTCTGTACGTCAACGGTAACTCCGCCGACCGCATTGACAGCATCACGAATCACCGCAGTATTAATATGCGCCACGTATTGAATATCCATACCGAATATATCGCCGATGAATTTCTTAGTTTTATCCATTCGTTCGACTTCTGCCTGCGCGCTATCTCCATTGTTTACGCAACCAAAATATTCATTGATTTTACCAGCGTAACCAGAATTACACGCCATGCCAAATTTTACATACAAGTCACGCGGAATGCTAAACATATACGCATCCTTCTTTGTCTGATTGACACTAA
The DNA here is from genome assembly GCA_015257635.1 of Nanosynbacter sp. Taxonomy (GTDB): domain Bacteria; phylum Patescibacteriota; class Saccharimonadia; order Saccharimonadales; family Saccharimonadaceae; genus Nanosynbacter. The sequence continues at coordinate 436 of JABZJU010000078.1, forward strand.
GAATCATCATCGAGTCAGTCAATGTCGCACCTGGATGGTCCGGATCGTCATCTGTTGTACCTAAAATCAGCACATTACTTCGACCATAAGCATCTTCTTTCAGCTTCTGTTGCGAAAATAGTCCTAAGATTCCACCGTTATGGAACACTGAGTTCATCGTCTGCCATAATTTTAATAGCAGCCAGCCCGCCACAATTGCGATAATAATTCCGATAATCGCGAGAATAATCCTGGTGATTAGCTTTTTCTTACGTTTTTGCTTGCGCTCCTGCCGATGAGAAGGCTTAGTATTTTCATCAATCGCCGCCAACGATTCGCTAATATTCTGTTTTAATTTATTAGCAGAAGCTGGTTGCTGAATATTTCTTGTTGCATTATTCGACATTTGCAAGCTATCCTCATTGTCATGATAATGCCCGAGCGTAGTCGTTTTTCTACTAGTAATTTCCCCCAACGAAGTTCGCTGTGGTCGCTTGGTGACAAATCCGTCCATCGACTGTTTGCGTGGTTTCATATCTATTGATTATAACACACAAAACGCTTATAATTGAAACAATGGACGCTACTTTTATGGATCGTCATCCGAAATTACAAGATGGCCTGGGAATGGTCATTTTCGTTGTTGGCGTGGTGATCGGTACACTTTTATTGAACACATTTGTATTTCAAACTTTCAATGTTGAAGGCGCCAGTATGGAAACAACAATGTACACCGGTGATCGCCTGATCGTCAATCGATTGCCCGTCACTGGTTCAAAATTGCAAAATAAAAATTACATCCCAAAGCGCGGACAAGTAATTGTGTTTAAGAATCCGAATTTTAACGCCTCGACAGGTAAAGATGAGTACATCGTTAAGCGTGTAATTGCCTTTGCTGGTGAGCGAGTTACTGTGAAAAACGGCACCGTAACTGTTTACAATACAGAGAACCCCGACGGATTTAACCCTGATACCTCAGTCAATAAAAATGAGCCAGGACAGCCTACTTCTGGAGATGTCGATACGACCGTACCAGAAGGCACAATATTCGTTATGGGCGATCACCGCCAAGGAAGCTATTCTTGCGACTCTCGAAACTGTATGGGACCAATCCCCCTTTATGACATCGTCGGACCAGTCAGCCTACGAATATTCCCATTCAATAAAATTCGCTCGTTCTAATAAAAATTATTTTTCGAGCAATTCTCTTATTCGTTCAAATTCAAGATTATCCTTAAACTTGATACTAATCTGACCAGCTCCACGGCCGTTTGTACGAATTTTCACCCCTGTTCCAAATCGCTTTGAAAGACTTTCAACAGCATCTGCGTGAGGCATATCTGCTGGGCGTCGTTTGTTCTCGATTGGACTAGCCTTTGCCTGCTTCCATAAAGTCACAACTTGCTCGATCCGTCGCGCCGACCACTCCTCGCGAATAGCTCGCTCCATAATATCTTCCGCGGCGTCATCAGGCAAACCGATTAGAGGCCTTGCCTGCCCTTCATTTAATCGCCCCTCAAACAACGCCTGCTGCACAGACTTCGGCAATTTCAGTAGCCTCAACGTATTACTGACCGCACTTATAGATTTGCCACCCAAACGCTTGCCAATTTCCTCCAGTGTCATATTGAATTGGTCGCGCAATTTCTGATAAGCAGTCGCAGTTTCAAGCGCATTCAAATCATGTCGTTGCAAGTTTTCAATCAAAGAAATCTCCAGGCGATTTTGATCGCTCATACTCCTGACGATACACGGCACCTCTGTTAAATTCGCCCTATTCGCCGCACGCCAACGTCGCTCGCCCGCCACTATCAGATATTTATCGCCTTTTGGCGTCACAACAATTGGCTGAACCACACCATGCTCGCGCACCGATTCCGTCAACTCATTCAAAGCATTCTCATCAAAAAAGCGACGCGGCTGATCTGGATCTGGAACGACTTGGTCAATAGCAATATCTCTCAAATGAGAAACTTTCACATCTTGTTGTGCGGTTGGATCAAACGTTTCATCAATCAAATTGGTTGGAATCAATGACCCAAAACCTCTGCCTAAACCTTTTTTCATCGTTCCACCCTCTCTATAATTTCTTTCGTTAGCGCCTTATAAGCCCGAGAACCTTTTGAAAAACGATCATACGCACCAACTGGCGCGCCATGACTAGGGGCTTCAGCCAAGCGAATATTTCGCGGAATGCTATTCTTGAAAATCTTATCTGGGAAATATTTTTTAACCTCAGCATGAACCTGCCCGGATAATGTAGTCCTGGAGTCCATCATCGTCAGCAAAACACCCAATAATTCCAGAGGTGGATTAAGCCCCTTCTTTATCAATTTCATACTTTCCAAAAGCTGCCCCAATCCTTCCAATGCGTAAAATTCTGCCTGAACTGGAAGCAATACGTAATTAGCGGCAATCATACCGTTGACTGTCAACAAACTCAAGCTCGGCGGGCTATCAATAATAATATAATCGTAATCCGTCGCCTTCTGCAAAGCCTCTCGCAAGCGAACAAACCTTCCCTGCGCCTGCGCCAATTCTACTTCCGTATTCGCCAAATGAGGTGTAGCTGGAGCGATTGATAAGTTTTTATATTCCGTTGGCAATATGATATTAGCCAGGTCAATTTGTCGCATAATCACCTCTGATATTGTTGCGCCCAAATTCTGCTTATCTATTCCAAGTCCACTGGTGGCATTACCCTGCGGATCAAAATCCACCAACAATGTTTTCTTGCCAGCTTTTGCCAAAAAATATGCTACGTTAATTG
>JABZJU010000079.1 GCA_015257635.1 Nanosynbacter sp.
CATATGTACGAACTTGATACAAAGGATAATATTTTTGCGGATCAATCCAAGTCTGCATATATAGCACATAAGCTAACCGGTCAGAAATCCCAATGGCTGCAACATAATCAGTGGTCAATAAATCAAGTCCATCGGCTCGGATCTGGTCCGCCCAGTGCGTGCAATGCTTGACTGCTTGTTTGTAGGTCATTTGGGGGTAATTATTTTTACCGTACTCTTCTGGCAGATCATCAATTAGTTCCAATAACTTCTCCCACAAAGCCCTATCGGTGTAATTATTGTAGTCAATGTTTATAACATATGTACGAACTTGATACAAAGGATAATATTTTTGCGGATCAATCCAAGTCTGCATATATAGCACATAAGCTAACTGATCGGAAACCCTCATAACTTCACCGTAATCAGTAGTTAATAAATCAAGTCCTTTATGTCTAATTTGATCTGCCCAGTATTTGCAGTATTCAACTGCTTGTTTGTAGGTCATTTGGGGGTATTGATTCTTGCTGTTATTCATATCTTTATAATTATATAACATGAAAAAGTCCCAGACTAATAATATAATATCAGTCTGGGACAGTCGTCTCCTTTCTAATTATCGAGCATCCTCGGGAGGAATATGGGACTCGGGATGACTAGACGGAAAGTTCTGGTCTGTCCAATGATAATTCTCGTCAGATTTTCCTTTAGTGTCCCACGAGACGCGACAGTTATCTTTGTAGTACTGTGTCACATGCAGATCTATCTGTCGCCTCCGGTCATAGAAGACCCCGCTGCGATCATTGGTGTCATTATCGCGATTTCTCACACCTAGCGGCAACGTATTTGTCCGCGCGCGACGGTCATACAGTGTTCCACCAGGTACATCTGTCCGCGCGCGACGGTCATATAGTATTCCACCAGGTGCATCGGTGAAGTTCTGTGCACCATGCGGGTCAAACGGTTCGCGCCTATACGTCACGTTCCCATTTTGATCCATGGCGTAGTGTCCATGCCCAGTACCATTAGGCTTGCCAATACCACCGAAGTAGATGTTGGTGATTCCATCTGAGTCTGTCGAGATCAAGACATTGTCTTGGTATTGAAGCGGAACGCCAGCCTTTGCAGCGATCGACTTTTTTTCTTTACGCCGTTTTCGGTGTGCCGAATTCAGTTCATCGAGCCTATCCTTGAACGCCTTGGCACAAGCATCAAACTCAGCCTTAGCCTTCTTAAATTCAGCTTGAGTACGTTCGTGCTCTGCTTTGGCAGATAAAAATTCCTGTCGAGCTTGAGTATACTCGCTTTTAGCCCTTTGAAAAGCTGGCCTGACAGCCTCAAACTGTTCACGAGCAGTGCGAATTTTAGCGACAAGCTGGCGCCGTTCAGTAACACAAGCTTGAGATTCTGCTTTGTAAGCATGTCCCTGGTCTGCGTACATCCGCGCGCTGGCGCCGTCACGTGCATAATAGGCTGATGAAGCTGATTCAAAAGCTGATACCATGTTATGATATGCTCGTTCTTGCTGAGAATTCAGACTATCAATTCGTGGACCATTGGCCTGTTTAACGGACATGTAAGCATCCCAGGCTGCTTGCTGATTTGCATAGGCAGTCTGTTGAGCCTCATAGGCTTGATTCATGATAGCATTAGCTGAAGAGCGACGCTCATAGGCTGATTGCTGAGCTTGCCAGGCTGTTTGCTGCCGTTGTTTTGCAGCATCACGAGCTGAACGTAAACGATAAAGCTCGGCGTCTTGGAGGTACATAACCTCATCCTTCCTGTAAAGGAGCGAAGTTACAGCGGTTGCTGTAACTTTATCATTCTATAATATAAAAAGTATCTTGGCAATAGTTAATAAAATGATATAGCCTTATAACTTCACTATAAACCGCATACCCCGCCCGTGTGGCGTGAAGTCGTAGTCTAGGCCCTTGGCGTCGAGTAGCATTTTCACGGTGTAGAGGCCGATGCCGCTGCTGTCAGTATGTTGCTTCGCGCCGTCAGAACTGCGATAAAACGGGTCAAAGACATGCTTGAGTTGTTGTTTGGTCAGTGGTTTGCAGGCGTTTTCGATGGCCAGCTCATGCTGGTTGCAGGTAATTTTTATCACGCTCCCGGCGTCGCCGTGACGCACCGCGTTTGACACCAGGTTCGAGATGATGTGGCGCATCATGTCGCGGTTGGCACGAATGGTCGTCGGCTCTGTATTAACCGTGAAAGTCATGCTGCGCGTTTTCGCCAGTAGTTTATAATCGTCAACCACCTCGGCGATTAACTTATCAATCCTCAGCCGTTTTTCCTGACGCAGAGCCTGCTCGGCCACGCTGCCAGAGCGTAAAATATCATTCACCATTGCCGCCAAGCGGTCAACCTGTGCCACCGATTCCGCCAGGTACTGATCGCGATTTTTATACTCGCCAATGTTGAGTTGCATGTTTTCGAGCATAATCCTGAGGGCCGCCAATGGCGTTTTCAGTTCATGCGAGGCTGCACGCAAAAAAGCAATTTTCTCTTTCTCCAGCTGTGTGATCCGCTTATTCTCATGCTCCAGCGAACGAATCGTTTGCCACAGATTTTGATAGAGCTCATTAATATTTCGCCCCAGCACGCCGATTTCATCACTGCTATTTACTGGGTAGTGCGCGTCCTTTTCCAGCCGCTGCATGGTCGTCGTCACTGCCGCCATTTGGCGAATCGGCCGCGTCACAAAGCGGCTGTAGATGTAGGAAAACATCAGCGCCACGAGCAGCGAACCGAGCATGGTATATGGCAGTACGTGCAAGGTAGCGAGCTTGGCCTGAGTAACGGGCGCCACATCTGCCAGCAGCTTGACTGCGATCGTTTGACCTTGGCTATTCGCCACACTCCCCTGTTGCAAAATAACCGAACGCGGATCGACCGTTTGTCCATCAGCAATTTTTACCACGCTAGTATCGACCGATTTACCGCTATCAGTCACGATATTGATCGACTGAAACCCTTGAAAATACTGGTCGCGCCCATCAATTGTCAGCGTGATGTTAACATTTTTTATCTGAGCAAACTCCTGGCTGAGACGACGCATTTCCTCAGTCGATTTACCGCGTAGTTCAGCCACGAGCGCCGTGAGATTTTCCGCAGCCTCGCGCTCTTTCTGCTGCAAATAAAATTGCGGCATCAAGGTGTAAACCAACGCA
>JABZJU010000007.1 GCA_015257635.1 Nanosynbacter sp.
CTAGTAATTGGTCCCATGACGCTGACTGCCACCAGGGCAATAACAACACCCATAGCAACGATCATTACCGGTTCAATAATAGAGCTAACGCCGTCAATTGCAGTATCTACCTCTTCTTCGTAAAAGTCGGCAACTTTAACCAGAACTTTATCTGTTTGTCCAGTTTCTTCACCGACGGATAGCATCTGTGCCACGATTGGCGGATACAAGTCGTCTCGTTCTGCGATAATTTTTGATAAAACTTCGCCGTTTTGGACTCGCCTAGTGGCTTCCTTTAGAGATTTTTCGTAAGCGACATTTCCGACGGCACGTGAAGTTACATCCAGTGCTTCAAGTACGGCCACGCCTGCGCCAATAAGAGCGGAAAATGTTCGAGTAAAGCGAGCGATTGCCACCTTTTTAACAATTGGGCCAACAGCTGGAACTTTGATGATGATATTATGAAATTTTACGCGACCTTTTGGGGTTTTAATATAGCGAATTAATAGCCAAATGCTTCCGGCAAATATTGGAATGATTATATACCAAAATGACACCACAAAATCGCTAATTCCGAGCATAATTTCAGTAAGGAGCGGCAGTTTGGCGTCGGGTCCGCCCATGTCTTTAATAGTTTTACCGATGACTGGAATAATGAAGATCATCAAGATAAAGAAGGCAATAATTGTAATAATCAAAAGGACGATCGGATATGTCATGGCGCCTTTAATCTTTTTCTTCATGGAGGAGTTTTTTTCTTGTTGTAGGGCTAGGCGCTTTAGGATGTCATCCAAAATACCTCCAGTTTCACCTGCAGCAACCATATTTACGTAGATGTCATTGAAAGTTTCTGGGTGTTTACTGAGGGCATCTGCAAATGACATACCACCTTCAATGTCCTTTATTACGGCGTTGATTGTTTCTCGAAAATTAGCGCTTTCTGCGTGTTTTGACATTGAGTTAAGAGAGCGAAGAATTGGGACTCCGGCTGAAACCATGGCGCTTAATTGTCGAGTAAACATAACTAGTTCATCAGTTTTGGCACCTTTCTTTTTTTTGCCAAAGGAAAAGCTGAGCTCTTTTTTTGCACTTTTTTCTTCGATTTTTACCAATTGTCCGTGTGCTTTTAGGCTGTTAATGGCAGATAATTTATCAGCCGCTTCAATTGTCGAAGAAATGGTCTCTTTCTTTTTATTGACAAGTAGGTATTCAAAAATTGGCATAATATTACTCCCTCGTTGATCTCAAAACTTCTTCTACCGTGGTAATTCCGCGTAGTGATTTAATAAGTCCGTCCATTTGCATTGTTACCATACCTTCAGAAATTGCCTGATCCTGAATGTCGTTACTGGTGGCGTTGGCGGTAATCATTTTTTGAATAGGAATAGAGATCCCGAGAACTTCGTAGATACCAACGCGTCCTTTAAATCCATTGTGGCCGCATTCATCACAGCCCTCTGGATTCGGTCGCCATAGACGCTCGATTCCTAAATCTGTCGACCCCATAGGCGTATCGCCACCAATTTTATCTTCAAAAGCCTGCTCTTCGAGATTGTGGATTTTCTTAATCGACTCAGTGTTTATCTTAAACATTTCGGCAATATATTTTATTTCTTCTTCACTTGGGGTGTATTCTTGGCGGCAATTCATACACAGACGTCTAACTAATCGCTGTCCAATCACTGCTTTTACAGTTGAGGCAATCAAGAATGGTTCAATCCCCATATCTAGTAAACGCGGTAAACATGTCGCGGCGTTATTTGTGTGCAAAGTAGAGAATACTAAGTGTCCAGTTAGCGCCGCTTGAACGCCAAGGTTTGCGGTTTCGCCGTCGCGAATTTCTCCAACCATAATGATGTTTGGATCTTGGCGAAGTAACGCCCTTAATCCTGAAGCGAAGGTCATTCCAGCCTTGGCGTTGGTCTGAGTTTGATTGACTCCTGGGATTTTATATTCTACTGGGTCTTCAATCGTAGAGATATTGACGTCTGGGGTATTGAGCTCCGACAAGACACTAAACAAACTGGTTGATTTTCCCGATCCAGTTGGCCCAGTAACCAAAATCATACCGTTAGGCTGCGCCATAGCATCTTTTACTGTCGTAAGAGATAGCCCCCAATAGCCCAGCTGATCCAATTTTACGGCTTGATTTGACTCATCCAAAATACGCATAACTACTTTTTCGCCATCGGCAATTGGTAGAGTTGAAACTCGAAAGGCGTATTTTTTCCCTGAAACCTGTATCTTAAATCGGCCGTCTTGCGGCACGCGGCGTTCGTCGATTTTTAGGTTGGAGAGAATTTTAATGCGGCTTACTAAGGCGCCATGAACGTTTCTTGGTAATTTGTTAACTTCCTTCAAGACACCATCAATTCGATAGCGAACCTGAACATAGTCTTCGCGCGGCTCAATGTGAATGTCAGAAGCGTTGGATTTTATGGCGTACTCCAATAGCAAATTAACAGTTTGAGCAATTGGTGAATTTTCCGCAAAATCGTCTTGGCTAACGTTCTGGTCTTCGGCGGAAGCGTCTTTTTGTACAGCGATAACTTCATCGAGTTCGGCGTTAATATTGCCACGATAATTTTCCAAACAGTCCAAAATGTTGCTTTTTGTCGCTAGGAAAACCTTTGTGTTGTAACCAATTTCTTTTTGGATGAAGTTCAATGCCTGCACGTCATCTGGATCTTCCATTGCAAGAGACAGGCTATTATCTTCATTTTTCTCAAAAAGTACAACATTGTACTGGCGTGCGATGTGTTCGGGAATTCGCTTTAATATATCTTCGGGAATATCCTTTGGTTCAATTCGCACGAAAGGCACACCGATATAATCGCCAATTAACTTTGTCAAATCTTCCTCAGAAATGACTTTTTGTTCAATAATGGTTTCTTGCAATGTTTGCTTTGACCGTTCAGCGATCAATTTCAAATCAGCAAGCTGCGGCTCATCAACAACCCCACCTTGTTTCAGAATGCTCTCAATTGTCTGGTCTGAAACACGCATAACTCTTATGGTTATTGTACTATTATCGCCAAAAAAAAGCTAGCATAGTATAATATAAGAGTGAATATTTCTGGTGAAGAGAAAATGCGAGAATTGGGCGCGGCAATTGGCCGGGCTGTTTCTGGCGGGGAAGTTCTGGAATTGGTCGGTGATATTGGCGCGGGAAAAACCACGTTGACGAAGGGAATTGCGCAAGCTTTAGAGATCAACGAGCCAGTTCAGAGTCCAACTTTCACGATTTCGCGCGTGTACGATTCACCTAGCGGTCTGAGTTTGGCGCATTACGATTTTTATAGATTGGGAAATGCTGGAATTATGAGCGAGGAGATTCGCGAAGTGGCGGCTTCTAATTCGGTGGTTGTAGTTGAATGGGCTGGTGCTGTCGATGATGCATTGCCGAGTGATCGGTTGGTGATAAAAATTACTGCGATTAGCGAAGAAGGGCGGCTTGTAGAATTTTATCCTGGCGGCAAAAAATCTGATGAACTTTTGGGAAAAATAAAGGAGAATATGGCGTGATAATTTTATTAGATACTTCAACATCAACATGTTTTTTGACAATAGTCAATGGAGAAAATCGCCAGGATTTTGAATGGGAAGCTGGGCGAACGTTGGCGCGGAATTTGTTGAAATTTTTGGAAGAAAAGACTGGCGATTTGCATCTTATAAGCGGCATTGGCGTGATGAAAGGACCAGGAAGTTTTACGGGGCTGAGAATTGGTTTGACGGTTGTGAATATCTTGGCGGACAGCTTGAATATTCCTATTGTTGGTGTGATGGGTGACAATTGGCGTGATTTGGCTTTGGGTAAATTGCGTTCTGGCGAGAATGAAAAAATTGTTATGCCAGAGTACGGTGCTACTGCGAATATCACTGCGCCGCGAAAATAATTTTTATCGCTCAAACTGTCAAAACCGTGTATAATTAAATTACGGCGGTTTGTGATTTTTGATTCGCCGAATTAGATAGTTTGAAGTTGATTGGCTGTTGATATTTTTCCTTGAGACGAACACTCAGGGGCGGCTGATCGGAAAGGAATGATAATGATAGAAGTAATTATTGCCGCGGCTATTGGAGCTGGCGCGGGTGCTGCTGGTCTTGTTGGATATCAGAGAACTCGCCAAATTAACGGTAAAAATCAGATTGAGCGAGATCTGGCAGATGCGAAAACTAAGGCGAGCGACATCGTCCTTAAGGCTAAGGACGAGGCGCTTAAGATTGAAAATGAACGTCGCAAGGAATGGCAAAAGACCGAAAATCGTTTGGCGGATCGCGAGAAGACTCTGGATAATAAGCTGGAAGAGCTTGATCGACGAGCAGAAAAATTGCGCGCGCATGAGGATGAAGTTGATAATCTTAAAAATGAAATTCGCGACATCCGCTCCAGACAGCAAGAGAAATTGGAAAAAATCGCTGGATTGAAGAAAAAAGATGCTGCCGATAAGTTAATGCAGATGACTGAGCGCGATATTAAGCAAGACTTGGCCGGTTTGGTGTCGAAACTACAACATGATGCAATGGATGACGCTGAAGAACGGGCGCAAATGATCCTCGTGACCGCAATGGAACGAATGAGTAGTGAAGTTACTGCTGAGCGTACGGTGACTGCGGTCAAGCTGACCGATGATGAGATGAAGGGTCGAATTATTGGTAAGGAGGGGCGTAATATTCAAGCGCTCCAGCGCGAAACTGGCGTCGATATTTTAGTTGACGATACGCCTGGTATGATTATTTTGTCGAGTTTTGATCCTGTTCGCCGACAAGTGGCTCGACTGAGTCTTGAAATGCTAATGAAGGATGGTCGTATTCATCCTGCACGCATTGAAGAAGTGGTCGCTAAGGCTAAGAAACAGATCGAGAAAGAAGTTCGCCAGGCTGGTGAAGATGCTATGCGCGAAACTGGCGTGGTTGGGATTCCGAAGGAGATGCTGCTGCTTCTTGGTGAATTGAAGTTTCGTACCAGCTTCGGTCAGAACGTCCTGAAGCATTCGACTGAGATGGCGCAAATTGCGGGGATGATTGCTGAGGAAATTGGTGCGGATGTGCGCATTACGAAAATTGCTACACTTCTTCATGACGTCGGCAAGGCGGTGTCGCATAAAATTGAGGGTAAACATCATCATATTGGGGCGGAATTGGCTCGTAAATATGGTATGGATGAGAGAATTGTTCACGCAATCGAAGCACACCATGATGATATCGAAGCGACAACTCCAGAGGCAATTATTGTTCGAGTTTGTGACGCGGCTTCGGCTGCGCGTCCAGGTGCGCGTAACGTTTCTGCTGAGAATTTTGCAGAGCGAATGCGCGATTTGGAAAACGTCGCTACGAGCTTTGAGGGAATTGATAAGGCTTACGCGATTTCTGCTGGTCGTGAAGTTCGTGTGATCGTGAAGCCTCAGACGATTGATGATTTGTCGGCGATTAAATTGGCGCGAGATATTGCGACGAAAATTGAGTCGACAATGCAATATCCTGGCACCATTAAGGTTAACGTAATTCGCGAAACGCGAGCAATTGAGTTTGCTAAATAATGAAATTTACAGATGAAGAGCGACGGGCTTGGCTGGCAAGTTTGGATAGGCGTTTTTCCAGTGCGGCGGTGTTAATTGAAAATGAGCAGGGCGAACTATTGATCGTCAAGGCTGGCTATAAAGACCATTGGTCGCTGCCTGGTGGCATTGTTGACGCTGGAGAATCCCCGTTGGAAGCGGCGGTGCGCGAGGTGAAAGAAGAAGTCGACATTCAAGTCGATCCTAAGGATCTGAAACTTGCCATGGTTGCTTCGCGTCATTCTGATGAGTTTTTGACGCATCAATTTGTGTTTTTTACAAAGTTAGAAAACGATGCTTTTTCTGATATAAAATTGCAGGAATCGGAAATTGTGGCTAGCAAATTTATTGCCAAAAATGATGTAGATTTTGAAGATATGTCGCTGCTCTGGGCAATCAGATTTTGGGCAATTGATAAATTCGGTTATGTAAATACGAAAATTATTGATAATGACGGCGTGAAGAAAGAAGTTGTAGAATTTTTTGCGCCGATGATTGGAGGGAAATAATGGGAATATTAGTTATTAGTCGGCACGGTGAGAGCGAGTGGAATCTGCTCGGTAAGTGGACTGGATGGACGGATGTTAATTTGACGGAAAAGGGTCACAATGACACTGTGCGGTTAGGTGCTTTGTTAAAAGGTTTATCATTTAATGAAGCTTACACTTCATCATTAAAACGCACACAACAAACTTTGGCTGCGCTGCTCGAAGGGTGCGGTGTTGAAAATCTACCAACAACGCATGCAACTGAGTTAAACGAGCGTGATTATGGCGATTTGACTGGAAAAAATAAATGGGAAGTTAAAGCGGAGATTGGCGAAGAGGCTTTTAATGGTATTCGACGCGGTTGGGATTATCCAGTGCCGGGCGGCGAAACTTTGAAAGATGTTTATGTGCGGGTTGTTCCATATTTTGAGCAAGAGATTTTGCCGAAATTGCAGAATGGTGAGAATATTTTATTGGTGGCTCACGGCAATTCTATTCGGGCTTTAATTAAACATCTCGACCAGGTTCCAGAGGCCGAGATGGCGAATGTAGAGATGCCATTTGGTCAATTATTGGTTTATACGTTCGAGCCCGGTCAATCTTTGCCAATCAAAAAAGAAGTATTGTCGGTTGAGATCGAAGCTGTGAATGCTTAAATAGTTGTATATATTTCGTATGCACTTAACGCCGATAAAAATTGTTGAAATCTAAGAGTGTCGTCGCCGCGATATGGCCACGTTGCATGGTTTAACCAGAAACCCATTAAGGTTAGGCAATGATCTAAATTTATTTCTTTGTAATAGTTTGAAATATTATGACCGCTTTTATGTAGGTCGATTAGTAGACTAGTGATGTCACTGCCGGGTTCTCCAGGTCCAGACCAACTCCAGTCTATCAACTTAGTGCCGCGTTTGGGGTGCCAAGCCATATTTGATTGTCGAATGTCATGATGACAAAAAACTAATTTTTTTATATCGCTATGTCGACCTCCAGTATTTAGTAAGGTGGGTAAGTCTGCCAATAATTTCTTAGCTATATTTTGGCTATGGGACGTTAATCTGTCTAAGAATCCTAATGACAACTCTCTCAATTTATCTATTTTCTGCTCGTCTAACGAAGCCCACCCTTCTTTAACAAAACTATCGCGTGATGATTCGATATCAAAAGTATCAGGCGGCAATGGTATATTTTCTAACTCGTCAAATTTTTCCTTCGCTGATTTGATATAGGCGTCTAGCGTTTCGTTCTTTGCTCGCCATAGCCAACCTTCGTTTGACTCCATTGTCTCCATGATGAAAGTGTCATCATCTCGTAATATTGATTTAGATGGGATTCCACTATATCCATGACATCGCAGATAGGATATTGTGAATGCTTCTTTTCTCAAATATTGGCGCAGTCTATTTCTTTTTATGTCGCCATATTTAGTCGATGTTCGCTTAATAAATACCGAATGATCATTTTTTGTGGCGATAATCTTGTCGTATTGCATATGACCGCCGTTAATATTGCGATAATTTTCGGAAAACTCTGCTATCTTAATTAGCGACCGACAAGACAAATAATCAATAGATCTGGCTACTATTTCATCATGCGATGCGTATAATTTAGGCAAATTATTGAGCGGTAGCCAGGCTGCGTCGATAGCGTCGTCTCGTCCTGACACCTCTGATAGTTCGTTGACTACGAACAGATACGCACTAGTTTCAATCCATGACGTCTGGCTGTTGCGTGGATCGTTAACAAGCCCTTTGTATATTAATATTGGACTGTCACTAATTATCGTTCCAGTTTCTTCTCTTGTTTCGCGAATTGCTGTCGTAAAAGAATCCTCTTCAGGGTTAACGAATCCTCCAGGTAGTGCCCATTCTCCGCTAGATCGTTTTATCAAAAGGATTTTTTGTGCGATTGGGCTGATTATTACGCTGTCTGCAGTGTAATTTGGACCGTCATACCATAATTTACGATTTATAGATATTGGCATTGTTTTTTTCATACAGCAACTAGAGTATTATTCAGTGCATTTTCCGCCAAAGCTGCTTTTACGCGTTCACTATATTCTCTAATTTTATCATCTGGACCTGTATGTTTGCCAGGGGTGTCGCTCAATTTGACCGTAGGTACTCCATCGGCTTCTGTGGCTTTCATAACAAAGTTATTGGGTGTAATTCCAAGGTCGTTAGTCAAAGTTGTACCCCAGCCGAATGTTACATTTATTTTGTTCCTTAAAGTAATCAGCTATCCGAATAATTTCATCCACATCAAGTCCGTCACTAAAGACGATAGTTTTCTCTAAAGGATCAATTCCGTTATTTTTGTAAATTTCAATAGCCTTATTTCCAAATTCTATTGGGTCGCCAGAATCGTGTCGTAGTCCTTTCCACGAAGTCATTTGTTCGGGCGTAAAGTCAGCAAAGAAGAAGTCGGTTGTAAATGTATCAGTTAAGGCAATTGATAGCTCGTCGCCGTATGTGTTTTGCCAGTCTCTTAGTGCCTGATTGTGACCACTTAGTGGGTTGTTTCCGGCTTTATCTGCCAGTGCAGCGTAGACCATCGGCATTTCGTGCGCAAAAGTTCCAATTGGTTTTAATCCTAGTTTATGCGCCAAGTATATATTTGAAGTTCCGACAAAATTGCCAGGGAGTTCATTTGCAACTCGTTCAATTACGTGCCTATGCCACTCATAACTAAAACGTCGTCGTGTGCCGAAATCAGAAAATTTAATATCTGGGCGGCTTTTTAATAATTTGATCTTTTCGTCTAATCGGCGATCTCCTTCGGCATACACTTCTTCCAAAGAGTAACCTTCACGTGTGAGTTTGTTACGAAAATATATTTCATTTATCTCGCTCATGATAACGGTTTCCCAGAATGTAACTAGGGGCCATTTTCCCGTAGCCTCAACCGCTAGATCACCGCGCTTATCATGTCCGATCTTGACCGGAGGCAAGGGGTTACTTATTAGGAAATCAAGGTATTCTTGCGAAAATGTCGCTTTGCCATCTTGGTTTTGCAGTCCGGCTAAGTAGGCTATTTCATCAGGCCGCCATCCTTCAGCTAGCTCATTTAGTCTATCCTGTAATTCTACTGGGGATACAAATTCGGATAATAGATTAGGGGAGCGATTTTTCAGTGTGAAAGTAACTTCTGCTTCAGGATGTTTTAAGAACTCGTTCATCCCCATAGTTACTTTGTAATAATCTAATCCTTGTGATATTTTTGAGCCCTTCTCCATTTAAATTGCCCCCTGAACCATCTTCTTTGCTTCTTCAGTCGATATTGCTAATATTCCAGCCTCCTTCATTGCGGATAATGCTTCTTCTTCGGCTGTTGGAGTTAATCCTACAGCGCGGATGGCGTCTATAAGTAAGTATGTAGTAACACGCCTGTCATCTTTGAAATGTTCGGCGATATCTAGGGCGGTAGATTTTACGCAAAAATCTGTTGCTAA
This sequence comes from Nanosynbacter sp., assembly GCA_015257635.1. Classification (GTDB taxonomy): domain Bacteria; phylum Patescibacteriota; class Saccharimonadia; order Saccharimonadales; family Saccharimonadaceae; genus Nanosynbacter. The sequence goes on from JABZJU010000007.1 coordinate 9,477, forward strand.
TCCGCCGAGAAATACTTTAACTTTTTCATGGGGTGTTTTTGGCATTATGATAGATTCTAGTGTTTCGCCCTTGTCGCTTCCACCTTCCCAGCCAGAATATCCGTCTGTCTGACCAGTGCCTTTATTGATGATAATATCGCTAGGCTGAATATTTAGGTCTTCGTGAAAATTAGCTCCTCTAGTGTTGGCTACGCAGTGAACTGGCCATTTATCAAAATGTGGTGTTTTTTCGGGGTGCCAGTCTCGGGTGAATACAACCGTGCCGTCGTGGTTTCGTATCTCGTCGGCAATGGAGTTGACAGGTTCGATGATTTGCTCTGCTTCGGCAACGGCAAGACTTCCATCGATAAAATCATTTTGTGGATCAACCCCGACAAATATATAGC
>JABZJU010000080.1 GCA_015257635.1 Nanosynbacter sp.
GGGCGGCGTCGTGATGGACTTGTCGGAAGGTGGCGACGATAAGTTTAAGGACGCGGTTCGTGTGGTGGTCGAACGACGCAAGGCCTCAACAAGTATGCTGCAAACGCGCCTGGGAATTGGTTATCAGCGAGCAGCGCGAATTATTGAAGAGATGGAAGAGCGGGGAATCATTGGTCCACAGAATGGTTCTAAGCCACGTGATGTTTTGATTTCTAGTCCAGAAGAGCTTGAGGAATTGCTGGCGGAATAGCAATTGCTACGATTTATCAGTGGTGAGATTGGTAATATTGGCTGTTTAGTGATATAATAGCAATTGAATATTAACCTAAGCTTGTGTGAGACAGCATAAGCATCCGTAAATGGATTCCAGAGGAGGAAACATGAACGAATACGAACTAACCGTTCTTATTCACCCGGATTTAGAGGCTAATCTAGATTCAGCGTTGGATAAGGTACGTGGTTTAATCACTACTAACGGTGGTGAAATTACTAAAGAAGATAACTGGGGCAAGAAAAAATTGGCCTACACAATCAAGCGTGAAGATTTTGCAGTTTACGTTTGTTTTGAGGTTAAATTGCCAGCACCAGCTTTGTTGAAGATTTCAAACACACTTAATATTACTGATGAAGTTTTGCGCTACCTATTGGTAAAAACTGATGAAAAAACTCGTCAAGCATTAAGCGAGCAAAAAGCACGCAACGAAGAATCTGATTCAAGCGAATCAAGTAAATAAGCCTAACTGCCGTAAGGTAAAAGAGGGGATAGAATATGGCACGAAGTATCAATCAAGTGATTTTGTTGGGTAGATTGACACGCGATCCAGAACAGCGAACAACTGCTTCTGGCAAGAACGTAGTTAGTTTCAGCATTGCTGTTGATCGACAATCTCAAGACGATCAGGCTGACTTTTTCAATATCACAGCCTGGGATAAACTTGGTGATTTGGTAATGCAATATCTAAGCAAAGGTCGTCGGGTTTTGATCCAAGGACGACTGCGACAGGATAGCTGGGAAGATAAGGATACTGGTAAAAGACAGAGTCGAATTGAAGTCACTGCTTCAGATGTAACGTTCTTAGACGGTCCAAGCGGCGACAATTCAGGTTCTGCAGCACCAAAGACTACTAAAAAAGAGGAAGTCGTAACGGAAATTGACGATAAGCCAATTGACCTAAGCGAAATTCCATTCTAATAAGGAGATTAAAATGGCACAATTGAAGAAAAATCCACCGATTATTTTTGACTATAAAGATGTAAAAACTTTGCAACGTTACATCAATGTTTACGGTCAAATCGAGCCAATCAGCAAGACTGGTTTGAGCGAAAAGCAACAGCGAAGCTTGGCAGTAGCAATTAAGCGTGCTCGCCACTTGGCTTTGTTGCCATTTGTTACTAGCAACTAGGAACGTTTAATGCGCAATATCTCGTTGCTATTACATATTTGGCAGCGAGATATTTTATTGGAAAGGAGAAAATATGTATCAGCCAACTGATTTGAAAAAAGGCGTAGTTTGCCAAATTGACGGCAAGCCATATCGCGTCGTAGAATACGGCCAAAAAGTTATGGGTCGTGGCGGTTCGATTGTTAACGTGAAATTGAAAAACCTAATTGACGGAAGTGTTATCCCAAAGACTTTCAAGGGTCAAGAGCGAATCGAAGCTGCGGAAGTAAATAATAAAACTGCGCAATATTTGTATAACGACGGCGACAAGTTCTATTTCATGGACCCGACTAGCTTTGAGCAATTTGAGCTGGCTGCGGAAATCGTGGACGACGCCAGTAAATACCTGAAAGAAGGTGATGAATTAAGCCTTCAATTCTTCGACGGTCGAGTGATTAACGTTGAACTACCAAAGAATAAATATCTGGAAGTTACCTACACGGAAGATGTGGTTAAGGGCGATACGACTTCATCTGTGCTAAAAGACGCTACTTTGGAGACAGGGCTAGTTGTCAAAGTTCCAGCATTTATCAAGCAGGGCGATATTATTAGCATTGACACTTCAACTGGTGAATATCGCGAGCGAAAGAAATAGTCATATTTAATGAAACAGCGATTAGATAAAGCTCTGGTCGAGCGTGGTTTGGTGACAACAAGGTCTCAGGCGGATAATTTTATTCGCCTGGGCTATGTTTTTTTGAATAAGAAAATTGTCCAAAAATCAGGGACTATGGTGTCTGATTCAGACGAGATAAAGCTCGAGAAGAAAGAAACTTATGTTTCGCGAGCTGGCTTAAAACTAGCAAGCGTAGCGGAGTATTTTCATCTTAATTTTCAGGATAAAACCGTTCTGGATATTGGTTCGAGTACGGGCGGATTTACTGACTATTCGCTGCGTCATGGCGCCAAAAAGGTATTTGCTGTTGATGTTGGAACGGATCAGCTCCATCCAAGTTTGAGGCCGAATCCAAAAATTGCTCTTCACGAAAAGACCGATATTCGTGATTTTTATGCTGATGAAGCAATTGATATTATTGTGGGCGATGTGTCGTTTATATCTCTGAGGGAAATTTTGCCGCATGTGGCTGAAAATTTGATGAATACAAATACAATATTGGTTGCTATGGTGAAACCTCAATTTGAGGCGGGGCGGCATCAGGTTAATAAGGGAATTATTAAAAACGATAAAGTTCGTCGACAGATTTTATCCGATTTTGAAGATTGGGCGAAAAAGTATTTTGTTATCTTAGATAAAAAAGATAGTGAAGTGGCTGGCAGTAAGGGCAATCTTGAGCGATTTTACAAATTGAAATTAGCTAAACGTTAAACCTAAACTCAACAACGTCATTTGGCTGCATAACGTAGGTTTTTCCCTCGGTGCGAATTTTGCCGTTTTCACGAGCCTTAACTTCCGATCCCGCTGCGACTAAATCGTTAAAATCGACAATTTGTGCGGCAATAAATCCGCGTTCAAAATCCGAATGAATAACGCCCGCGGCTTGCGGTGCAGTCCAGCCCTTGTGAATTGTCCAAGCCCGGACTTCTTTTTCGCCCGCGGTTAAGTAGCTTTGTAATCCGAGCGTATCGTAGGCTGCGTGAATAAGTTTGGCGAGTCCAGTTTCCTTGACGCCGTAGCTTTCTAATAACTCTTTGGCGTCATTTTCAGATAATC
>JABZJU010000081.1 GCA_015257635.1 Nanosynbacter sp.
ACCAACATCATTGTCTGTAATCCTGGAATGACGACTCTTAATCCTGGTTCGCGAACGCCAGTAAATCGACCAAGTGTTAAAACCACGCCGCGTTGATATTGATTGACAATTTTAATGCCACCAAGCACATAAAGCCCGATAGATACTAAGATTATTACTACAAATGCTCCCATTTTTCCTCCTATTTATATAGATCTATTGTAGCATTTTGTGTGAGGAAAGTGTAAACGGCGGACGACTTTTTGGCTTTATGGATTTCGCGATATAATGGGAGTATGAGTGATAGTAGACAGCCGCTAGCTGAACAGATGAGACCGCAGACGCTGGACGAGGTGATAGGGCAGAGTCATTTGCTTGGTGAGGGCGAGTTATTGAGGCGAATCGTTAAGAATGGTGAGCCGGTCAGTTTGATATTGTGGGGTCCGCCGGGGACTGGAAAAACGACATTGGCGCGGATTATTGCGCGTGAAGTGAAGGCGGAGTTCATTGAGCTGTCGGCAGTTACAAGCGGAAAAAAGGACGTTGAACAAGTGATTGAGCATGCCCGTCAAAATTGGAATTTGGGGCTCAGGACAATTCTATTCGTTGACGAAATTCATCGATTTAATAAAGCTCAGCAAGACGCGTTTTTGCCGCATGTTGAGAGTGGGCTAATTACGCTAATCGGTGCGACGACCGAGAATCCGAGCTTTGAAGTCATCACGCCACTGCTGTCGCGTTCGCGGGTTTTAGTTCTTCAGCGATTGACAAAAGACGAGATTATATCCGTACTAAAAAGAGCGCTGAAAGTTCTGAAAAAGTCCAAGCAAGTTTCGCCCAAAGCTCTGGACTATTTGGCGGAATTATCGGATGGCGACGCAAGGGTGGCGCTGGGCAATTTGGAATTGGCGCTGAGTTTTAACGAAAAAGTAACGCCGGAAGTAGTTAAGGCGGCGGCTCAGAAGCGACTTCCGGGCTATGATAAAAAAGGCGATTCGCATTACGACGTGATTTCCGCTTTTATCAAGTCGCTAAGAGGCAGTGACGCGACGGCTGCGACGTATTATTTGGCGCGAATGATTGACGCGGGCGAGGATCCGAAGTTTATTGCTCGGCGAATGGTGATTTTTGCGTCGGAAGATATCGGGCTGGCGGGTAATGGTGCGCTGAGCTTGGCAATTGCAACGTTTGAGGCTGTCGAGCGCGTCGGTCTTCCGGAGGCGAAGTATAATTTATTCCATTGCGCTATTGCGTTGGCTCGTAGTCAGAAGTCGCGTGAAATTACCGATTTAATGCACGGCGCTTTTGAATTGGCGCGCAAATATCCGAATTCTCCCGTGCCGTTGCATCTCAGAAACGCTCCGACCAAATTGATGAAGGATTTGGGCTATAACAAGGATTACAAATGGCAAGCCGGCTTTAAGCACGACAAAGGATTTTTACCAGAGGAAATTAAGGATGTGGTATAATTGGCATTACCAATATTCTTAAAAGGAGAAGTTAATATGCCAAAACAAGAACCTCAGCAGCCGCAATATGCGCCACAGCCTGATCCAAACGCACAATACGGTCCCGCACCGCAACCTCAGAACACACCGTACGAGCAGCAACCAGTTAGCCAACAATATTTTGCGCAACCTCAAGCAGCGCCAGTGCAATATGTCGTGATGGCGGAATCCCTGAAGGGTGTTAAGGGTTGGTTAATGTTCTTTGTGGTTTGTTTCGTTATCGGTAGCCTTGTCAATACAGCAGTGTTTTTCCAGGCGATAATGAATCTTAGCCAGCCAGAGAACGTCATTTCTTTGATATTTTCACCTGTACTAGTAGTCTTGGCTATTTGTGCAGTTGTGTTCATAACGATGCAGAAGCGTCTTGGTAAGTGGCTAGCTGTTGCTACGATCGCCACGGCTGGATTGGGCAATGTTGCAAATGCGGTAGTTATATATGCATCTGGAAAGTCAGGTGTAGAGGTTCCGGCATTTATTACCGGAATCGTTACAATGCTAATAGTAGAAGGATTGGTAATCTTGTACTTCTTTGCTTCTCGCCGAGTCAAAGAAACTCTTGTCAACTAATTCCTGTATGCGTATAAAAATAAACCGCTCCATTACGGGGCGGTTATTTTTGTGGTTAACGCAATTATTGTTTCGCGGCGCGTTTTCGTTCGTTTGCGTCCAGATATCGCTTGCGAAGTCGTAATGATTTTGGCGTAACCTCCAAAAGCTCGTCGTCTTCGATAAAGTCGATACATTGCTCCAAGCTAAACTGCGTAAATGGCGTCAATTGCACAGTTCCGTCCGATGATTTGGAGCGCATGTTAGTCAAATGCTTGGCCTTACAAACGTTGATTTCGATGTCTTCTTGGCGATTGTAAATCCCGACAATCATTCCGGCGTAAACTTCCGTTCCTGGCCCGACCAATAATTCACCGCGAGCCTCCGCCGCTTGCAAAGCGTAAGGTGTTGTTGTGCCAGCTTCAAATGCGATCAAAACTCCATTGCGGGTTTTTGGCAATTTTCCGCCAAGCGGTTGATATCCGTGAGGCAGGGAATTCATAATCACCGTACCTCTGGTGGCGGTCAATAAAATGTTGCGCAGACCAATCAGAGCTCTCGTTGGCAAAATGTAAGTCAAGCGAGCAGCGCCAGCGGTGGTTGTTTCCTGAGATTTCATTTCGGCGTGTCGCGCGCCAAGCTCCTGGCTGATCGCGCCGATAAATTCGCTTCCGACTTCAATTTGCAGTTCTTCAATCGGTTCTTTTTCGACGCCATCTTCGGTAATTGTAACGACTTGCGGTCGGCCAACTTCAAACTCAAATCCCTCGCGTCGCATAGTTTCAATCAAAACGCTCAAGTGTAATTCGCCGCGTCCAGAAATCGTAAAGCCAATTCCGTTTTCCTCGACTCGTAACGCGACATTGGTCTCAAGCTCTCGCTTCAAGCGGTCGCCAATTTGCCTGGATGTCGTAAACTCGCCTTCGCGTCCCTTCATTGGGCTGGTGTTGGGTCCGAGGTACATGCTCAGAGTCGGCGCTTCAATGTCGATTGTTGGTAGCGCCTCAGGTTGTTCTTTGTCGGCAATCGTATCACCAATATGC
>JABZJU010000082.1 GCA_015257635.1 Nanosynbacter sp.
GTATGGACGATAGGAAACTTGAGAGGATCTACCCCTAGTACGAGAGGACCGGGGCGGACGCACCTCTGGTGTATCGATTGTGGCCACCTGCTGCATTGTCGAGTAGCTATGTGCGGACTAGATAAGCGCTGAAAGCATATTAAGCGCGAAACTAACCTCAAGATAAGGTTTCCCTATGAGGACACAGAAAGACTATCTGTTTGATAGGCGCAAGGTGGAAGTACGGTAATGTATGGAGCTAAAGCGTACTAATAGTCCCATTGCCTTTTTATGTCCTTGTCCGTGGAGTTTATGCTTGCATAAACATTGCGGATAAGGTAGACTTAACTAGTAATTGGTGCTTTTCAAAAGTACCGGTCAATTAAAAATCAATTCCGTGCTGATGTTGGACATCGAAGAAAGGGGTTTGGCCCACCGTGGAGTATATACGGAACCAAGCGTCGTAACCCCCTCCTTCGGTGCCCATGGCGAGGAGGAAACACCTGTTCTCATTCCGAACACAGAAGTTAAGCTCCCCAGCGGCGATTATACTGCGAAAGTGGGAAACTAGCACGGTGCCGAATTATAAGAAAGCCATCCTAATAGGGTGGCTTTCTTCTTTGTCTTAAAACGTTTGTGGTATGTTTTGACGAGTGATAGAATATAAGTATGTGTATAGTGTGTAGGGTGGCTACTGGCGGCATGGCGATTGCTGTCGCTTTAACGCCAACGGTTAATATAACAACACCCAATGAGAGTAGGAGTGATACGAAGAAGGCAATTAGTGCTAAAATTTTCTCTGAAATAAAATCTCCGTCGTCGCTATCCAGCTTTAAGGTGCCAGATATCCAGACTCCAGATTGGCACTCCACATCTCAATCGTCAAAAAAATCAAATTCTGGAGCGAAAAAAGAAGTCACATATACAATATCAACAAAGGGCAATGTCCGATCAAATTTGTCTGAATTCTCGAAACTAGTAAACGAAACCTTAAACGACAATCGAGGTTGGGCGCGTATGGGAATTGTTTTTAAAGAGGCAAAAGAGGGTGGAAACTTCAATTTAGTTCTGTCGCAAGCTGAATTGATGTCCTCATTCTCGTCAGGTTGTGACGCGGATTGGAGTTGTCGAGTCGGGTCTTCTGTCATTATCAATGATAATCGATGGTCTGGCGCAACTACAGCGTGGAATAAAGCGGGTGGCGATATCCGTAATTATCGACATATGGTAATCAATCATGAAGTTGGACATTGGTTGGGGCATGGGCATTTGAATTGTTCTGGGGTTAATAATCCAGCGGCGGTTATGCAGCAGCAGTCAATTGATTTACAGGGGTGTGCTTTTAATCCTTGGCCGCTTGATAGTGAATTATGGTCAACCACGCTGGAGATAGAACTATGAAATTGATAAAAAATTATCGCACACTTAAATTGGCTATTGTCATGAGTTTTATAACGCTGATAATGATATTGGCATATGGATTTGTGAGCTGGAAATCTTGGGAAAATGTTCAAAGCGTAACAAAAAACACTAATGAAGTGGAGAGCTCGCTGTTTATTAATTTGCAAAAAGATAAATTATCCGCTGAAAAATTGAACGAATATTTGGCTGATTTAAAAAATAAACGCCAAAGCTGCGATGTGGTATTTTTTATATCTTGGCAGAAGAACGTTAATACTAGATTTAAAAAATATTCAGAAGAATGTAATAAATCGGTAGAGAAGATGAACCGAACTATACAGAGTATAGAGAAGATTGTCAGCTTTACGGAGTTAGATAAGGAGTTGAGTGGTGAAATACGTATGGTGTCAGATAACCTATCGAAGACCAAGCAAAATGACTTTATTGCTATGGAGAAAATATGGACCGGTGTAAAGAAGAGGTTGGAATCCAGAGAAGACGAGGTTGACTTACGTAAGTTAGCGATGAAGAGAATAGACGCTATTTTATTGGCTGTGCGTGATTTGAAGTCGGCTAACGAAAAGAAAGATAGCGACCAGTTTACTGTAGCTAGGGATAAATTTACTGTGGCTATTAACGCCTGGATTGGCTTGCAAAATGAACTAACACAAGAATCTCAGATTAGGATAGATAATCTATTAAGAGAGTTTTAGAATGACTCTACAATAAAAAATATCCCTCTATGTGATGGGATATTTTTCTTCTCGAATCTCGCAGAAAACGAGAATTTTTTGTGGTGGAACTCATAATTTCTAAAGCTCCAACAGGTGCCGTCAGTAACTGACTTTATTAGTATAGCTAACGCGTCAGTAAAATGCAATATTTTATTCACAATAAAAACTACTTATGTAAATATTGACAAAGCGTTAGTTATATGCTAGCATATAAACATAACACATATCATGTGTGATATATAAAGGTGAGGGTTTCCATTTAAATTTATGTGGAAATCTTTTTTAAAAACGGAGGAAAACCTTCCTATGGCAGGAACAAAGGCTGGCGGCTTAAAGGCTGCTCAAAAAAATCTAGCTCGTGATCCAGATTTTTACGCAAAAATCGGACGTAAGGGCGGTAAAAATGGTCGAACTGGTGGCTTTGCTGCAAATCCAGCTTTGGCTCGTATCGCTGGTGCTAAGGGCGGACGCATTTCACGCCGTACTAAGAAGACAGTACAAAAAATTGCAGAATAAGACCGCTCCAATCTCTTAAAATTAGCCTCCGTATGAGAGGCTTATTTTATTTGATATCTTTTAAGTTGGCAGGATTTCGCCTGATTTACGCGCCATTCTGAGTGGCAATTAATACACTTGTAAGATGAGGAAGTGGTCTGTAATCCAACTGCGCCACAGTGAGGGCAAAGACTACGTTTATGTAGCCAGTCCCTGTAGCTGTCTAAAGAATCTTGAATATTATCGTCGTCCATACTGAGGGTTAAGCTGTATTTTGACGCCAAAGTATCAACGGCGTACTCCCAGGCAGATCTTTCCATTTCGATTAACTGGATATCATATTGATAATTTCTATGACCAAGTTTAGCATGGGCGATTTCGTGTAAAAGTTGCACTAAGTCTTCTTGTGAATCTAATTTTTCGTAATAGACTGTTTGTGAATTAGGGGTCCAGGAAAATAC
>JABZJU010000083.1 GCA_015257635.1 Nanosynbacter sp.
CGTTGTCGTTCTGAGCTGGCGCCGCAGGCGGATAGTTAGCTGGAGGCTGTTGCATAGGCGGCTGCGCGTATGTTGGCGGATATTGACCAGGTTGATGTTGATAGTAATTTTGTTGCGGATATTGTTGTTGCGGCGGAATTGGTTGTTGATGTGGCTGCTGCGGGAATTGTCCAGTGACAGGATATGGATAAGCATTCATCTTTCGACGGTTTCTGAGAGAAACTGCAATCGCAATAATCGATACTGTTACGAATAGTACTCCCGTCGAAAGAATCGCTACGACCACGATTACGACAATAGTGTCATCTTTTGATTCACTTACCGAAGGCTTATCTCCAGGACTCTCACTTTCGGTGGTTTCATCAGGAGTATTAGATGCCACTTCGATCATTTTTGCAACCAAATAGTTGCCTGGGTATTTACCATCCAATTGCTCAAACTTTGCCTTTGCTTGAGAATATTTCCCTTGCGAGAAATCATTCAATCCATCTTTCCAAAGTTTAGTTAGCTCACCGCTTGCCGACAATGTGACATTATTTTTCTTCGCCATAGTTTTCAGGTCAGCGATATCACGGAATATCCCCCTTCCAAAGCAGGAATTATTACTCTTACCGCTATTAGCACAAGCCGATCCTCCGTAAGTATTTAATCCCACCTGCTTACCATTGTTGTCGAATGCTGGACCACCGCTATTACCCGCCGCGATTTGCGTACTCATAGAGAATAATTTATGACCGCCTGCATCGCTAGTCGAGCCAGAAACATCACCCTGCGTAACAGTTGGCACAGTCTTACTCTTCTTAGTGTTCGTACCACCATCAACAATTGCTGGATAGCCAATCGCTGTTATTCTATCGCCCTTAGATATCTTTGAACTGTCACCCAGATCCACAGCTGGAAAACGTCCTTCGACTTTCAAAATTGCCACATCACTCTTATCACTCTTCAAATCCAGTCCACGTCCCCTTAAATCAACTTCCGCGTCAATTTTCTTAGCTGGAATATTGGTCTTTGTCTTTTTCCACTTCATATCACCCGACCCGTCATCATCGCGAGCAATAGGCTCACTTGAAGTCTGGATGACATAGTCATATCGATCATTCTGCGAACGTATACTACTATCAGGAACTTGATCGATAAATCCCATAATAGCCGCTTGTGCGCCCTGATCTCCGTTTCGAGCCTTATTTACCAAGTCACGAAGCGTATCTCGAGTTACATAGCCCGCATCCATCACAAATCGCAAATATCTATTCCAATGATCCTCTGTCCTAACTCCCCTGATCATACTCTGATTGGAAACCTCAGTAACATGTCCGTTTGTGGCAATATATCCATCATCAGAAACTATTGAACCACTACCAATTCCGCCCGTACATAGGCCGTTTAGCTGCATACTAGCACCGTTCTGTGCTGTATAGATCATATCTGCACAACGAAATGTTCCTACTCGAACTGTAGCAATTTGATTCCTCGCCACTACCTTAATGACCGAATCTTCATCCAGCTCATCAAGAGTATTTGTAGTATCTTTATCTTCCGAAAAATTCTCTGCTTTAGTGTCAGACTTAGTTTCAGATTTAGCTATAGTAGCAGAAGCCGTACTTGTACTGAAATTGTCCTGACTAGTCGCGATAAAATAGCTATTATCTGGCTTCTGGAAAGTAACTCTAGAAACCAAACTCTCCATCTGATCGATGTATGGTTGCATGTACGAATTTTTACTCAATGCAAATACAGATATCCAATAAGGTCTATTGTTCTGAACGGTCAGATAGCTAATTTTTTCGCCAGTTTTTCGCCAACTGCCGTCAATAGTACTTCCATAATCAACAACCAACTTTTTAAACTTCAGACCAGAAATTTCTACATCGCTAGTGTGATATTTAGCATTTGGGTCATTTTTCTTTAGTTTATTAATATCACCCTGAAGCATTAAATCCAAATCTGAATACTTCTTTGTATCTTTATATTCTTCAGGCATTGTCGAGCGATCAAAATAATTACTCTTACGAGAAGTGACGATAGAGAACTCTGGCATAATCTTCGTAAACGAAAACTTCTCATCATCCTTTGATTTTTCCGAACTCTTCTTAAAATTCAATTTTAGAATCGCATAAGCGCGGCTCTCTTTCAGCTCGTCGTCAGCATACGTAGTGGCACTATACTGCTTTTCATTAGAATCTTTATTTAAGACGTGACCTTCGCCAGTAAAAATACTCTTGTCGTATCGAATCGAATAGCCATATTTGGAAACGACTTTTTGCAAGCTCTTAGCATCTTCTTCGGTAAAAATCTTCTGGATCTTCTTTTTTGCGGTTTTACTAACTCCGAAAGAGCGGTTATTATTAACGACAATCAGCCCAACTATAACGGAGATCAAGAAAACTACGCCCAGAACGATGGCTACAATTTTTAATTTCTTCATTGACTTCTGATTCATACTACTCCAATCCTAACGATAATTTACAAATTGCAAAGGTGTGTCATAATCACTTTCCCGCAATAAACTAATAACTTTTTGCAGCTCATCTTTCGATGTAGAGGTAACACGAACGAGGTCACCCTGAATTTGCGGCTTAGCTTTCGGTGCATTAGCACGAATATCAGCAGCAATCTGCTTCGCTGTCGACTGATCGAGGCCTTGCTTGAACGGAATTTCCCAAGTCGTCTTTAAGTTCGAAGCAACTTTCTCTTTTGATAAATCCAGGACTTTACTTGATTGACCACGTCCCGCCAATCTCTTGCGCACGATATCCAGAACAGCATCAACTTGCCAATCATTATCTCCGGTAATTTTCAGACCTTTTTTATCATCCAACCAATCAATTCCAGCGCTTGTCCCCTTAAAATCATAACGCCCTTGGATTTCTTTTTCAGCCTGCATGAAAACATTATTCATTTCAGCCTTGTCAATTTCTGACACAATATCAAACGAAAAACTCGCCATCTTCCCTCCTAGTTTTATCTATTATAACAAAAAATCGCCCAATTTAGAGCGATTTTCTGATTTTACTTTCAGGCAATGATTAGCCGCGAGCAAAG
>JABZJU010000084.1 GCA_015257635.1 Nanosynbacter sp.
ATCTTCATTAAGAGCGGGATTTCCAGTCCAATACAAATGCCGATCACCAGACTTATTACAGCAAAAATCAGCCAATGCGAGCGGGTAAATACAAACCCTAGGTACATCAGCATTACCGAATTTCCACCAATTAACCCCAAAATAATTTCATTAGCAGCGAAGCTGGTTGCTGGATGAATCTTTATGCAATTGACGAGTAGCGAACCGATTCCCATTCCAAATAACGTCACGCCAGTTGCCAGACTAAAGCTCAGAATCGAATCGCCCACCAAATATGACGCAGCCGCACCTAAGATTAATTCATAAATAATTCCACCGATTGCTACCAAAATTGCCGCTGCAAATAAAGCAACTTGCTCTCGTTTCTCCGTGTTTGATCGTGACATAAATAACTCCTTTTATTTACCGAATCCACCACTGCTGCCACCATAGACGCCACGCGCACCACCATGACCTCCGTCACTATTATCTTCGAAGAAGAATATAAACAAAAAGATAGCAATAATTATAATCGTAATTATAATCGTTGACCAGTTAATTGGCTTAATTGTCCTGCCAAACATCTTCTTTTGTTCTTTGTCGCTTAATTGAATCTTACGGTAAGCGTCGTACTCGCGATTATTGTACTTCTCAATTGTTATCAGCTGGCGATTTTTTGGCGCACCCGTATCTTTCAGAGTGGCATAGGCCATCAGTTCTTTCGGGAAAACTTGATAGGTATTCTTACCCTTAATATTAACAATTTCGCCCACGCCAACTTCATCAACTACTACTGTATGGTCTTTTCCATCCTGCTCGGAAACTGTGAATGATTGACCTTTTTCTAGTTGAGCCGGATCAATTGCCTTTGTGAAGCGAATTGGCTCATACAAAGAAACAATTTGGTCGCTATGATCATACTCCACCCAGCTATCATAATCAGCTAGTCCAGTAATTTCCCACTCTTCCCAGTAATAGAACCGCTTTTTTTTCTCGTCCCATTCACGAAAAAGCAAACATCCAACAACTCGCAAATTCGTCTTCTTACCGGTCAAAATCTGATTAATTTTAAGTCGTGCCTTGGTTCGTTTCATATTACAATGTTATCTCTTTCATAATTATTTTTTCCGTGTCCAGCAACCGTGCAATTAACTCTTTTATTTGTTGCAATTTATCATCATCCAGCACTTTACAAGTTGTCATCGCTACATACACTACACCACTTTCCGGCCACGTATGAATCGCGATGTGCGACTCCGATAAAAGCAGGGCAGCGCTGACTCCTTGCGGAGAAAATTGATGCGTTACCGATTCCAGATGATGTAAGCCAGCCAGTTCCGTAATATTTCTTAACATTTTCTGTAGCTCATCCGCGTCATTAAGTAGAGCGAAATCAACTTCGCTCGCTTTTATGGTTATAGATTGGATCGCGGACGCATGCATACTATAGTAATTATATCACCTCCAGAGTGTCAGGAGTAAAGGTAAAACGCGGCTCTTAAAATATAGACAACAGTAACGATAAAAACCTCTTATATAACGCTACAACAAGAAAATCCCCCATGGAGCCAGCAGGGACGAACCCGTCAACTGAGTTACACCATCTAGGGGATTCTCATGTAGATAGTGTAACAAATAATACAACAGGGCGCAATACTCTTTATGAAGGCAATGTGCGAAGCCAAGAAAAAAGCCACCCAGGTGACCTTAACGGTGCGCCCCGTGGACAAGCCGAACGGGGACTGGGCGACTTTTCTAGTGAAAATATAGCACAAGAAGTCCGGAATATCAATGATGAAAATGATCACGCCACAACAAGAAAAGCCCCTACGTTGCCAGGGGAACTTATCGAACCTGGTTATAACACAGAGGCTTCTGATCGTAATATAGCACAAGAAGTCCAGAATGTCAATGATGAGAAGGAGAAATAAAAAACCGCTAGTCAATTCACTAGCGGACGTTGAGCGTAACATGGTTTCGGGCGAATCCGCTCAGATAACTCCGAACAAAGACGCCCGTTTAGCACCAAACAATCGTTCGATTGAAGTTGCCGATAGGCAGCTCGCTGACAACTTTACAGGTGCTACGACTGATTATAGTGTAGCAAATAACAGTAGAAATGTCAATGAAGACGTTAAATACAAGCTCAATCCAGAGCATGAAGCACAGGTCAGAGCATACAACGAGCATATAACACGTCTACGCCAACGTGAAGAATACTTGCGTGGTCAAGGAATGAGTGAAAATGCTCCAGCCATGATTAACCTACGTAAAGCTCAAGAGCAGGCTATATACGCCAGAGATCATATCGGTGAGGTGGATGAATTAGGCAATGTGTTAGCTTATGATATTTCAGGCATAAGAAAATCGACTGGGTGCGGACTCGATAGTTCCGCTATTAGCGCAGATGCGCTTGACCAGTCGATTGACAACTCTAGTATACCAAACAATCCTCAAGATGTCAATACAGATAACCGCTATAAACATCCTCTTCAAGAAACTATTAACGAAATGGAAGCCAACCCTAAGTCTAGAATGACTAGGGAATTAAGAGAGGCTATAGACGAGTTTATATATGAGAATATAGACCACAACCTATTCAACAACAACGCTATCGTGTTGGAGTTATCTGTCGAGATGGCTGGCAATCACACGCCACTGGAAGAGGATATTGCTCACACCACAATGGAGTAAGTGAATGGCTGTATGAATGAGAGTACAAAGAATAAGGTCATCGATTTTCTTTCTGGTATATTAGTGATAGGAATATCAATACTTGTAGCGTATGCGGCGTATCATTAACGACTTAAAAGTATATGGAAGTAGATTATATCAATATCTAAATTGTTAGTGAACTATAGCTAAAGGCGGTATTAACAACGGCCGTTTATTGATTTTTTATGGCGGCAGTAGTAATATTTATGCAGAAGTAGGTAGCGCCACCCGTATTGGACAGGAAAGCGGACCTAT
>JABZJU010000085.1 GCA_015257635.1 Nanosynbacter sp.
AATTATGCCGGTTTCGGACAGGATAATGCCGCAGTTTCCTATATCCAGCCAGGTTCCACGATTAAGTCGCTTGTCTTTGCTCAATTATTTGACAAACACGACAGCAAGCAAGCATACGGTAGTGGCACGGTCTTAGCTGATGAGAACATTGATAAACTGTACGGCGCGACCCTAAGAAACTGGGACAATAAGTTTATGGGTGCCATCAATATTCGAAGAGCACTAGCCTTGTCACGAAACGTTCCTGCAGTTAAAGCAGCTTATATTATAGGTGACGGATCTGCAAAACCAGTCGTCGAAGGAATTCGCAGAATGGGCAACACTAATTATTGCCGCCAAGAAGAAAACGCTGGCGGATACGGACTTGGTGCAGCAATTGGAGCATGCGGAACCAAGCAAACTGAACTAGTCAACGCCTACGCTACATTAGCTCGAATGGGTATCCAGAAAGATAGCTCAAGTGTTATTGAGGTGAAAAATAGCCAAGGCGAGACCTTAAAGAAATGGAAAGACGATGGAAAGCAGGTTCTTGATTCGCAATCGGCATACATAGTGAATGATATTTTGTCCGATCGAACTCCTGGACTTCACGGCTGGATGGGCGTCAATGGCGTTCGAACTTCTGCGAAGACCGGTACATCCGACAAAGGCTCGCAGCCAAAAGACCTCTGGATTGTTAATTACAGCCCAGCCCTAGTTATGGGAATGTGGCTCGGAAACTCTGACACCAGCGTAATAGGCACCTCGTCTTCTAACTACGGAATGCCGGTGATTAGAAAGGTTATGGAGTTCGCCCACACCCAAGTTTACGCCAAAGAAGGCAAATGGAAGTCAGGTCAATGGTATGAGCGACCAAGCGGAATCCAGACTGTCAACGGTGAGCTCTACCCGTCATGGTGGAATAAGAGACAAAGTCAATCTACAGAGAAAATTACCTTCGATAAAGTCTCTAAGAAAAAGGCAACAAACTGTACTCCGGATGGCGCGAAGGAAGAGATTGAAGTGACAAAGATTATTGATCCTTTGACTAAGAAAGAATCAATTACCGTTCCTTCAGGCTACGACGCGAACGCAGAAGATGACGTTCACAAGTGCGACGACACTAAACCGCAAATTGGAGCAATATCATACACCAACAGCGGTAAGAAATATATGATAAATGTCGACGTTACAGCAGGAACTTGGGGCTTATCGGCAATCGAAATTACCGTGGATGGAAAGAGTATTAAGAGCTCAGAAATTACTTCAAGCGGCAAGCAGACCGCCACAGTAGAGCTTGATACGGCAGGAGCACACACAGTTTCTGTAACCGTAAGAGACTCTGCATATTACACCGCCACTTCAACCGGCAGCATTCAAGTTAACTAAATAAACTATTGTTTATTCACCAAATTAATCAGCTCAGCCTCGTGTTGAGCTGATGTTTTTGAGCGACCATTTGTGCGCTTTTTAGGAACGCTAGTCTTCTGCTTTGCAGGTTTTTTCTGTTCAACCACAAGCTTCGCAAACATCATTTTTCCAGCGTCGGTCTGCAAGCTTCGGATAATCTCAATCTTCTTCGTTTGCCCAATGTAGCGCTTGGCGTTCTCAACAACCACCATCGTTCCATCTTTCAAATAGCCAACCGCTTGATGAGAATCTTGCCCCTTCTGCGACAGTTCCAAATCCAGCTCGTCACCAGGCAAATAACTCATCCTCAAACTTTTCGCCAGCTCATTGATATTCAAAACCTTAACGCCGTCAACTTGCGCCACCTTATTCAAATTGTAATCAAGCGTCAATACCGCCGCATCCATTTCCTTTGCCAATTTCAGTAAGCGCGAATCCACACCTTCAGGCACGCGAATATTGTCATCGTAAAGCTCGAATGAAGACTTCAAAATATCCTTAAGCTCCTTCACAACATCCATACCGAATCGCGCCCTTTCACGCTTATCGTGGTCTGCGCCGTCGGCTAATAATTGCAATTCTGTCAATACACTCCTTGGCACAATAATTTTTCCCAATAAAAATCCGGTCTTCGCCAGTTCAGTCACTCGCCCATCCATGAGTACTGACGTGTCAACCAAGATCGGCGCCACGCCCATCGACGAATTTCGTCGCGGTTTTGCCAAGAAATAAACTTCGGCCGCCAAGCCAAGCAACATCGTAATTATTATCAATCCGTAAAAATCTTTCATTTTTCCCTTTCTATTGTAAATAGTCAATCAGCGCCTGTCGCATATCGCTGACGCCTTTTATAAATTTATCTTTATGAACTTTTGGCGCAATCGCATAAGTGAAGCCTAGTTTCTTCGCCTCTTTAATTCGAGCCTGCCAATTCGTCGCCGAGCGAACCTCGCCACCCAAGCCAATCTCGCCAAACACTACGGCGCCTTCGTCCAAACTTCGCCCAGCGCTAGCACTAGCAATCGCCATCGCCACCGCCAAATCAGCCGCTGGATCATTTAATTTCAGCCCGCCGACCACATTGACATAAATATCTTTGTCCGCCAATTTCAACTTTGTTCGCTTCTCCAAAACCGCCACCAACAGATTCAATCGATTCAGATCAAAACCACTCGCCGTGCGCTTAGGATAGCCAAAATTCGTCGGATTAACTAGCGCCTGAATTTCCACCAAAAGCGGACGTGCGCCTTCCATGGTCGCCAGCACAATTGACCCATCCAGATTCTGACGCTCTGCCAGAAGTTCCGCCGACGGATTCTTCACGATTCTTAGACCCTGCTCGTCCATCTCAAAAATTGCCGCTTCATTAGTCGAACCGTATCTATTTTTCTGCGCACGAACGACTCGAAAACCGCCATATCGATCGCCCTCAAAATTCAGTACAACGTCCACCAAATGTTCCAATATCTTCGGACCAGCAATCGAACCCTCTTTAGT
>JABZJU010000086.1 GCA_015257635.1 Nanosynbacter sp.
CACCAGGATTTAATTCGATGTCACCAATATTTTCACGAACGCCAGAATCGCTAACCGTCAATTTACAGCCTGTCGTAATGACGGTTTTTTCGCCAGAATTGATAATCTCAATAAACTGTTCATCAACATTCGACGCGATTTCACTTAGCTTCAGACCTTCACATTTATTCAACTCCTTTGAAGATTCAGATTTGGAATCTGGGGTTTTGCAATTTGGTCGTGAATACGGCTCAACTTCCTGATTGTTAAGATTTTTACCTGACAAAAATTTCGAATCAATAATATTTTCATCAATAAAACAGCGCCAAACAATTTTCACACCGCCTTTAATTGGCGAGCCCGCAGACTTTGAATTATTTCCCCAGCCGACAGTATCTGCGACCGACCCGTCCGAACGCGACAACACGACCGATCCATCATTCTGAGCCAAACCTAAATTATTATCAAACTTTATGGCGCCCGCTAACATCTTATCGTTTGACAAAACCAAAAATTCGTTCGCTAAGATTACTTCATCCTTGAAAATTTTTCCAACGGTTTTAGCGCCAGATCCAGCGTAATACTCTATTTTCCAACCAGCCAAATTAACATTCCGATTCGTCGGATTATAAATCTCAACGTATTTTTTGTCCTGACTAATCTTTGAAATTAATATCGGAGCATTTTCTTCTATTCTTCCATCTGGATTATCTATTTTTGGCGGCTCAGATTCAGGATTTGGCTCAGACTTTGAAGACTCATTGATAGCAGGATTTTCACTCGGACTATTTGTAGACAAATTCTCCGTTGGAGTCTCGGGATTTTCACTTGATTGAGAAGGTGAATTGCTATCGATCTGTTCCTTATCAACAACTGAATCTTTCGCTTCCTCAGCCGATTTAAGACTATTATCAACAGTCTGAACGTCATCAACTTTCGACTCTTGAGTAGCACCTGAAACACCTTCCGCCAAAGCCAACGGCGACGGCATTATTAGTGCCACGGCTAGTATCATAAGTAGTGTGTTGCGCAAATATTTCATGCTCGCTCCTTGCTTATGGTTAATCATCTTTAGTTTAGCGTACTTTTTGTCAAATTAAAAATCGCCCCAAAAAAGGAGCGATTCCTTAAAGCGATAATTTTATTCCGCCGTGATATCCGCATTTGTATGAACATTCACAACGTCATCCAAATCGTCCAACGCATCAATCATCTTCATCAATTTCTGCGCAGTTTCCATGTCGGCAATTTCTATCGGCGTATTGGCAATATATCGCAGTTCCGCATCTTTGACCTTCAAGTCTTGCTCAACCAATTTATTCCGCACACTCGCCAAATCTTTCAACTCCGTATACACGATAATTTCGCCATCTTCCTCGACAGCATCTTCGGCGCCAGCGTCCAAAACCGCTAGCAACAAATCTTCCCCGCTGCCTTCGATAGTAATGACGCCTTTGCGCGTAAATTGGAACATCACACTACCAGCATCAGCAATTCGCCCGCCATTTTTAACCAACGCAGTTTTTACCTCTGGCAGTGTTCGATTACGATTATCTGTCGCCGTTTCAATAATAACACCCACGCCGCCAGGACCATAACCTTCGTAAGCAATTTCCTCCAAAGCCGCCGCACTCTTATCTGCAACTCGGTCAATTGCTCGCTGAATGTTTGAGCTAGGCATATTTGCAGCCTTAGCTTTTTCAATTGCCATCGCCAAACTTGAGTTCAGCGCTGGGTCTGTGCCGCCACGTGCTGCAATAGCAATTTGATTGCCCAATTTCGTAAAAATCGCGCCGCGCTTAGCGTCAACAATCGCTTTTTGTCGGTGAGTTGTAGCCCATTTACTGTGTCCTGACATAATTTCTCCTAAAGTTATTTGCTATTTCAATCTGTTACTATTATACACTACTCCACAATATTTATCTTAGCGAGGTCTAATTTAGTTTGCTTTTTCATCCAAGTCATTGCCAAAATTAGCGCCACATATAAAACCACACACTGCCACAAATTGATACTAACTTCCATTTGAGCCCACTCAAATCCAGCCGTCCAATTGGTGACTTGAATCATATAGCCAAGTAGCCACGTCGTCGGAATTGCAATCAACACACCAATTATCGGCACAAAAACCATCACGCCCGACATAAACGTCAGCAGCATCGCTAGCGGTACAAACGGCAAAATCAACATATTCGCAATTAGCGCCACATTACTAATAACCCCAAAACTCATCATAAGTAGCGGCAATGTCATAATTTGCGCCGACAAAGTTTCAATTA
The DNA here is from genome assembly GCA_015257635.1 of Nanosynbacter sp. Lineage (GTDB taxonomy): Bacteria > Patescibacteriota > Saccharimonadia > Saccharimonadales > Saccharimonadaceae > Nanosynbacter. The sequence goes on from JABZJU010000086.1 coordinate 2,259, forward strand.
AAATCTGTCGAAACGCACCCGGCTCTTTATTGCCAAAAAAGTAAGAATGAAGAAGTGGCGCTAACATAATTACACCCGCGAAAGAAGCAAAGCTTAATTGCCAGCCCAAATCGCCCCAACCAAATTGCGGATTTATCAATAGCGTGATTGCTGCCGACACAGGAAGTAGGACCAGCGGATGAATTGTCCGGCCATAATACCACGCCGCCAGACTCAGTCCCGCCACCAAGCCAGCTCTCGACATACTAGGACTTAATCCAGTCACCGCCATAAAACCAATTATCATGACAGTCGCACTGAGCATCGCTAAATATTTTGATCGCTTGGCGAATAATCGTCGCGCTAAACGAACTAAAATTGTCAAATTATAGCCACTCGCCACCACGATATGCGTCAACCCGGCAATTTTTAAATTGTCACTTAATTCAGCTGGCATAGCACGTCTTAAACCCAATAAAAATCCCAGCCCCAACGCGGACTCTGATTCCGGAACATGCTTACGGACC
>JABZJU010000087.1 GCA_015257635.1 Nanosynbacter sp.
AATTAATCCCATGCCTTCAATCCCTCTTATGTTAGCTTCAGTATAGCACAGGATTTTTTCTCGACAAATATACTAGGAAAACAGTCCTCGTTTTTTTGCGCCCTTAAATTGTTCCAAAAGTTCCTTCTGCTTTTTGGTCAATTTGGTTGGCGTATCAACAATAACACCCACAATATGCGGACCACGAGATTCACTATGTAAATGTGGCACGCCATGACCCGACAACTTGAAGTCGGTACCGCTCTGAGTGCCTGCTGGGATTTTCATCGTTATTACGCCGTCCACAGTTTCCACATCAATCTCCGTTCCCAGCGCCGCATCAACCATAGAAATATGTTCTTCGCTAAGAATAATATTGCCTTCACGAGTGAATTTTTTATGCGCCTTAACACGAATGTGGACATACAAATCACCTCTACTGCCACCAGCAACTGCTTCACCACGACCACGCAGACGAATTGTCGCGCCATCATCAATCCCTGCCGGAATTTTAATAGTGATATCCTGATTCTGTCGGGTCGTGCCTTTTCCTCGACAAACTGAACATTCTTTTTCAGGAACTTTTCCCTTACCGTGACAAGTTTCACAAACAACCGCCTGCTGAATTTGCCCAAACAGCGAATTCATCGTTCGAGTTTGCTGACCCGCGCCCTTACAAGTTGGGCACGTTTTCATTCCAAATCCAGGCTCGGCGCCATCGCCATGGCAATGCTCACATTCAACATCCAGCATTAAACTAATTTTCTTTTCTACACCAAATACCGCGTCCTCAAAACTTAATGTTACACTAGTTTCAACATCACGCCCACGCGAACGACCATTCCCAGAGCCGCCAGCCGCGCCACCAAAGAATTGGCTAAAAATATCACCTAGTCCACCGTCACCAAAATCAAAGTGAACGTTTTGACCGCCGAATCCACCAAATCCTTCAAACGGATTGCCAGAAAATCCGCCACCAGAAGAGCCACCAACGCCAGCATGACCAAATTGATCATAACGCTGTCGCTTCTGTTTGTCTTTCAGAACCTCATAGGCTTCATTAATTTCCTTAAATTTAGCCTCGTCGCCACCCTGTTTGTCAGGATGATATTTAATTGCTAATTTACGAAAAGCCTTTTTTATCTCATCTTCAGAAGCGGTCTTTGGAACGCCCAATATTTCATAATAATCACGCTTGCTCATACCTTATATATTATACGCGTTTAGCACTCTCAGTGCAAGAGTGCTAAGTCCAAAAAAGGCCACTCTTTTTATCGAGCAGCCCTCTTTGTAAATGCGTTAGGTTTATTTTTCGTCGACAATTTCGCCTTCGACCGGCTCGTCTTTATCAGACTTTTTGTCGCCAGCTTCGTCAGCTTTTTTATCGTCGGCTGATTGTTGATACATCTTAGCCCCGATTGGCATAATCGCGTCGTTCAAGGCTTTAATTGCAGCGTCCAATTCGTCCTTATCTTCAGAATCTTTGTGCTTTTCAGCCTCTTCGACAGCCTTTTCAATCGCTTGCTTATCATCGTCAGAAATCTTATCCTTGAATTCGTCCGGCATTTTCTTTGCCTGATAAATAGCGTTTTCAAGCTGATTCTTCGTATCGACAGTTTCGCGCTTTTTCTTGTCTTCGTCCGCGTGAAGTTCGGCTTCTTTTTGCGCCTTCTCAATATCTTCCTTGCTCATATTGCCAGAGTTTTGGATAGTGATTGATTGCTCCTTGCCGGTTCCCTTGTCTTTAGCCGTAACGTTAAGAATACCGTTGGCGTCAATATTAAAGGTCACTTCAATTTGAGGCACGCCGCGTGGTGCTGGCGCAATACCGTCAAGCACAAAACGACCCAAACTCTTATTGTCATTAGCAAACTCGCGCTCACCTTGAAGAACGTGAATTTCCACCTGAGGCTGGTTATCCGCAGCTGTCGAGAAAACCTCGCTCTTACTTGTTGGAATTGTAGTGTTTCGATCAATCAACTTCGTCGATACGCCGCCCATCGTCTCAATTCCAAGAGAAAGCGGAGTCACATCCAGAAGCAACACATCCTTAACGTCACCAGCCAAGACGCCACCTTGAATTGCAGCACCAACAGCCACAACCTCATCTGGGTTCACGCCTTGCATTGGATCTTTTCCAAAGAAATTCTTCACACGCTCAACCACAGCTGGCATACGAGTCATTCCACCAACCATAACTACATTGTTAATGTCGGACTTAGAAAGCTTGGCATCCTTCAAAGCCTTTTCTACTGGACCATCCAAGCGATCCAATAAATCCTTAACCAAGTCTTCCAACTTGGCACGGCTCAAGCTCATCTCAAAGTGTTTTGGACCATCAGCATCAGCAGTGATAAATGGAATGTTGACTTCATATTCAGTAACCGTTGACAATTCTTTCTTCGCCTTTTCAGCCTCATCTTTTAGGCGCTGCATCGCTGCATTATCCTTACGAAGATCAATTCCCTCCTTTGACTTGAAGTCGTCCAAGAAGTAATTGACAATAGCGTTGTCGAAATCTTCACCACCAAGGTGTGTATCACCATTAGTTGCTTTAACTTCAAATACGCCGTCACCCAGTTCCAGTACCGACACGTCAAACGTACCACCACCAAGGTCGAACACCACGAT
>JABZJU010000088.1 GCA_015257635.1 Nanosynbacter sp.
GTTTATACGACTGGCATTGACGATGATCTTGCTGGAATAGATCTTATAGTTGAGTATAAGGATAATTATGGTGGCGAACATATAATTGGTCTTGATATAAAATCAACGCCAGATTCTGCGCAGAATGCTAATAATAGTGACCGTGATAAGGGGCGTCACGCTATTTGGTCTGGTTTCGATCATAGACGGGGTGACTTTGGTTTTTATGAAGATAATTTAATGCCGAGTAATAAAGCCGTTAAAAGGGTGCGTTCATTTTATGAGACAGAACTTGAAAAAATAGTTAGGAAAGAAGACAGTCGTCATAAAAAGAAGTAGGTCCGCTTTCCCATCCAATACGGGTGGCGCTACCTACTTCTGTGTGAATATTACCACGACCGTTGTAAAAAATCTAGAAAGTCGAGGCACAGGAGATAATTAGCACTCACACTTGACGAGTGCTAAATTAGTGCGTTACAATAGATACGTTGTTAACGAAATGGAGGATAATGTGAGTACACCTATTAAGCCTCTTGGCGACCGTGTTGTAGCGGTGCGTGAAGAAGCAAAGACTCAGACAGCGAGCGGAATTTACTTGCCTGATAACGCTAAAGAAAAGCCAGTAGTTGCGGAAGTTAAAGCAGTTGGCGGCGATGTGAAGAACGTCAAAGTCGGTGATCGGATTGTCTATAAGGAATATTCGACTACGGATTTGAAAATTGACGGCACGGAATATTTGGTTGTTCGCGAAGAAGATATTTTAGCAACGGTTGTTGGATAAAAAGGGGAGTTTAATTATGGCAAAAAAAGTTTTTTATGATGATGATGCGCGAAATCGCGTGCTTGGCGGGGCTAAATCGCTATACGATGCAGTTAAGGTAACTTACGGTCCAAAGGGTCGCAATGTTGTGATTGCGAAGGGTTTTGGCGGTCCAACGGTTACTCATGACGGTGTAACTGTGGCTGAAGGAATTGAATTGCCAGAAAACGATGACGAAACGCTGGGCTATAAAGTCGGTGCTGATTTAATCAAGCAGGCTGCTAAGAACTTGAACAAGCAAGCAGGCGACGGCACGACGACCGTAACGGTGTTGACATACTCGATTTTGAAAGAGGCGAATCGATTGATTGCGGCTGGACATAATCCGATGGAACTTAGGAAAGGCATCGAGCAAGCTGGCGCGGAAATTGTTAAAGAATTGAACAAATTGGCTGAGCCGATTGAAGGCAAGTCTGACCGCGTGGCTGAAGTTGCTACAATTTCGGCGGGCGATGCAGAAATTGGTAAATTGATTGCTGGCGTGATTGAGAAAGTCGGTAAAGACGGCGTAGTTACTGTTGAGGCTGGTCAAGGTTTGGAACTAGAAGCTGAAGTTGTTGAAGGTTTTAGCTTAGATAAGGGTTGGGTGAGTCCGTTCTTTGTCACTGATGCGGGTCGTCAAGAAGCTGTGTATGAAAAGCCAGCAATTCTAATCACCGACAAGAAGATTTCTAGCGTGCAAGAATTCTTGCCAATGTTGGAAAAATTGGCACAAAGCGGTAAAAAGGACGTTGTTCTGATTGCCGATGAAGTTGAAGGCGAAGCTTTGAGTATTTTGGTCTTGAACAAATTGAAGGGCGTATTTAATACCGTAGCTGTTAAGGCGCCAAGTTTCGGTGATCGTCGCAAAGACGTACTTCGTGATATCGCTGTGCTAACTGGCGCGACTGTGATTTCTGAAGATCACGGATTGACATTCGAAAATGCTGGCTTAGAAGTTTTGGGATCGGCACGTAAGGTGATTGTTGGTAAAGACGAAACGACAATTATCGAAGGCGCGGGCAAGCCTTCAGGCGTGAAGGAGCGAATTGCTGAGATTAAGTCGCTTTCAGAAAATGCTTCAAGCGAGTATGAAAAAGAACAATTCGACAAGCGTGCCGCGGCATTGTCTGGCAAGGTTGCGGTTATTAAAGTTGGTGGCGCGACTGAGACGGAAATTGACGAGAAGAAATTCCGCGTTGATGACGCCGTGGCGGCTACTAAGGCGGCTTTGGCTGAGGGAATTGTCGCTGGTGGTGGCGTAACTTTGGTTAATTTGGCCGGCAATCTAAAAGTTAGCGGCGCGGATAGTTTGTCGGTTGGTCGACAAATCCTAAAAGACGCTCTGAAGCAACCGTTCTTGCAGATTATGAAAAATGCTGGATTGAATGCCGACGCGCTGCTTGCTCAAGTTGAATCTGGCAAACCTGGATTCGGCGTTAACGTTATGAAGCCAGAAGATGGTCTAATTGACGTGAAGAAGGCTGGTGTGATTGATCCAGCTCGTGTAACTAAAGAGGCTGTTCAAAATGCAGTGTCGATTGCGTCAACTGCGGCAACTATGGGCGCTTTGGTGGTTGATATTCCAGAGGCTGAAGTTGCAGCTGCTCCTGGCGGTATGCCAGGAATGGGTATGATGTAAATTTGCCCCGAGCAATAAAAATCCCGCCGAAAATGGCGGGATTTTATTTTGGAGGAATAAATTAACGAGGATTTGAGAAATAGTCGATTTCTTTAATGATATCCAGGAGAGCCTGGGCACGACGAGCCTCGTCAACAATAGCTACGGC
>JABZJU010000089.1 GCA_015257635.1 Nanosynbacter sp.
AATTATAGCGATACGTATTTCTTTGGCAAGCAGCTGACGAGTGTGCTTATTGCTGTCGTGGCTTTTTCTGCGTTTTATTTTACACCGTACAAATGGTTTACTGGCGAGAGATCAAAATACATTCTTTACGCTGGATTTGCGCTATGTATTTTACTATTTCTCTCGGGCGCGGTACTTCATTTGTCGTTTGCGCAAGAAACTAACGGTGCGTATCGATGGTTTTATCTGGGGGGATTAGGTAGTTTTCAACCGGCAGAATTGCTCAAATATGGCGTGCTATTGTTTTTGGCGGGATTTTTAGGACGTCGGTCGCAGCAGGGAAAATTGAACGACATCCAGGAAACTATTATTCCGTTGGGCATTATTTCTGGATTGTCGCTACTGATGATTGTGTTTTTGCAAAAAGACTTGGGAACGGGAATTTCGTTGATAGCGATTATTTTATCAATGATTTTAGTGGCTGGAATTGATTGGAAGATTTTCAAGAAGATTCTGGCGATTGTTGCACTTTGTGGTTTGGTGATGATTTTTACGTCGCCACACCGAATTGAGCGCGTGATGACATTTATTCAGGGCAACAGCCATAAGGGTAATAGTAGTCAAGAAAATAAGAATTATCACATTCAGCAGGCCAGGATTGCGATTGGTTCTGGCGGGCTTCTGGGGCTTGGAATTGGTAAGAGTGTTCAGGCGACAGGATATCTTCCAGAGGCGACTAACGACTCAATTTTTGCCGTCATGGGGGAAACTTTTGGCTTTGTCGGCTTAATGGCTATATTGGCGCTGTTTACGGCATTGTTATTGTCAATTTTGCACGTAGCTGCGAGGCTTCCGAACGTGACATTGCGGCTAATTGTGGCGGGAATTTTTGGCTGGATTGCTTCTCACGTGATACTGAATATTGCCGCAATGACAGGGTTGGCACCACTTACTGGAATTCCACTGCCATTACTAAGTTATGGCGGTACAAGTATGTTGTTTATCGCGGCAGCGCTCGGTTTAGTTTTCCAAATTTCCAAATATACGTCACATAAAGCATTAGAGGAGGGTGAAAGTGGCCAAGATCTTAGCGGTCGGCGGCGGCTCAGGCGGACACGTTACGCCAGTGGTAGCCGTATTTAGAGAATTACAGAAAACTGGTGATCACGAGCTTCGTTTTTGGTGCGATAAAAAATTTGGCGCCAGCGCACGCGGGATTTTTGCTAAGTTCGACGAGCGTATTCCGGTCGATTTGATTATTGCTGGAAAATTACGCCGATATCACGGAAAAAGCATCTCATTTCATCTACATCCGTCAATTTTATTCCCAAATTTGCGCGACGGTTTTAAGGTGATGGTTGGATTTTTTCAGAGTTTATTTAAGCTTATGAAGTGGCGTCCAGACGTTATTTTCATTAAGGGCGGATATGTTTGTTTGCCGGTTGGCTATGCGGCTCGGCTATTAAGAATTCCGTTGGTTTTGCATGATTCTGACGCGCATCCAGGTTTGACGAATCGCTTATTGAGTCCCTTCGCAAAAGCTATTGGCACGGGCGCGCCGCTTGAATATTACAATTATCCACCAGAAAAAGCTTCATATGTTGGCATTCCAGTTGCGCCAGAATTCCATCCATATTCTGAGGCTGAGAGGAAAGAATTGAAGGAAAAATTAGGCTTTAATGTCAATAAACCGCTAGTTGTTATCACTGGCGGTGGACTTGGTGCGAGCCGAATTAATTCCGCGATTGTAGCAATTAGGGAGAACCTGCTTTCTGAGGCTTCGGTATTTTTGATATCGGGAAATCAGCAATATGAAGAAATTCTCAAACAAACCGACGAGCGAGAGGGCTGGCGATTGCAGGCATTTGTTCATAAAGGAATGGCGGAAGTTTTGGCGGCTGCGGATATAGTCGTGACTAGGGCAGGGGCGACCACTCTTTTGGAATTGGCGGCGCTACATAAACCGACAATCATCATCCCCAACGGTCATTTGACGGGCGGGCATCAATTGAAAAATGCTAAGGTTTACCAAGACGCATTGGCGGCGTTGATAGTTCTCGAAGACGAATTGGATAAGGACAATCAAATCTTGGCACGAAAGATAATTGGCGTATTAAAATCTCAGAAAATCCTTAAAGGTCTAGGCAGTAACTTTGGTAAATTCGCCAAGCCAAACGCGGCTAAAGATATGGCGAAGATTATTCTTACTACGGTGCGAAGGCAGGGCAGGCGAAAGTGAAATTCCCCTTCTCTAAGAAAAAATCGGACGATAATTTAAGTCGTCGAGAAATCGCAGCGCGTCGTCGAACTGAGAATTACGATGATTTACCCGCCCAATCGTATCGTCGAAATAGGACTCTTAATAGCCGCCAAACATCCTCTCCTTTGGAGACTTCTGAGAGACTCGAGACTCACGAATTGTTGAAAAAACGTCGCCGTGTAATGCGGAAAATGTTTGTGACTGCGGTAAGTCTACTTGTTGTGATATTTCTTTTGTTTCAATTGACAATTAATATTTCAATCCAAACTCCCGACATAAAAAGCTCCAGTAACACTAATAAATACGTGAGTG
>JABZJU010000008.1:0-4329 GCA_015257635.1 Nanosynbacter sp.
CGGCTGGAATGAATAATTTTGAGCAGATTGAGAAGCGAATTGTTAACCTGAAACAAAAAGTTTTGGACTATCAAAGACTTAAGGAAAAGTCGCGTAATCCTGGCACGATTCAGAAATTTAAGCGTTTGGAGAATGAGGCGCGGGCGGAGCTGGCGGAATTGTCAGAAATGGAAAAGCCGACGTTTTGGATTGACAAAGAATCTGCTAGTCAATTGGACTATAAATCGGCCGAGCGTTACGGAAAATTCAAGTCACGTAATATTCGCTTGAGTGTGAAAGATGCTTCCAGTCGCAGTCAGCACGTGTTGGTTCGCGCGGAAAATGTGGCGGTTGGGATTGGTGAGCGGATATTGTTTGAGGACGTGAATATTGATTTGCGTGAAGGTGAAGCGATTGAAATTAGAGGTCGCAATGGCGCTGGTAAGACTACGTTGATTCGGATGATTTTGGCGTCGGGCAAGAGTTTTGACGGCGGTCCTGTTCTTTATTCTGGCGATATTTTCCTTGATCCGCAGGTTCGAATTGGCGTTTATGAGCAAGAAATTGACGAGCGATATTTGTCTGATCCGCTAGAAAAAGCGATTGAAAAATTGTATATGAGTCGCGATTTGTCGATTTCTGATACGAAAATTCGGCAACTTTTGGCTGACTATTTGTTCACAGACGCTGATCGGATGACGCCACTGGCTCGCTTGTCTGGCGGTCAAAAGGCGCGTTTTCAGATTATTGCTATGCTGGCGAACGACCCGCAACTGCTAGTTCTGGACGAGCCGACGAATCATTTGGATTTGCCGAGCATCGAAGAATTGGAAACGGCGTTGGCCAAATATTCCGGCGCGATTCTTTACGTCAGCCACGATAATTATTTCCGCGAAAAACTTGGCGGAAAAGTTGTGCAAATTGGCGCAGAATAAAAATTTTCCGCCAGAATTTGACGGAAAATCTTGAATCGTTTTTAAGAAAATTAGTCGGACAATAAGCCGTTTTTTCGTAGCAAATCTTGTAGTTTCGGTCGATCAAAACCAAGCACTAATTCCCCGTTAATATCCGTTACTGGCACGCCTTGGAAATTGCCACCATTTTTATTTAGCAATTCCTCTTTTGCGCCAGGATCAGCCTCGATATCTTTGGAAACAAAATCAATTCCCAACTTCTTCAGCCATTCCATTTCCGTGTGGCAAAATGCACACCAGCTGGTACTGTACACGACAACTTTTGTGTCTTGATGGTTGTTCGTTGTGTCTTCGCTCATATATTCCCCTATTTAATAACACTTCCAATTATAGCATAACGGTTACGTCTATTTAGAATTCTTCGACGTCAAATGCCAATTTTTGCACCATTCGCAGTGATATATATCAATCGACAAATTCGGGTTTGCTAATTCTTGGATTTCTGCTGCTTGGCGGGCTTTTATCTCTGTTGAGAAGCGACGTTTTTTCTGGCAATTAGCCAACCCTGAAATTGACATCAATGATGTTTTTTGGCTTTTTTGACTATTTTTTGAATAATTTCGTCGTGGCATCTTGCAAAATAGTATAACAGATTGATATAGTGGAAAGTAATGGTAAAAGAAACTGACATTCCGGCTAATGATACAGGCGATTCTGGCGCGATGATGATTTTGGCAAGAACGATGATTGGTACAATGTGGCGAATGTTTTTGCCAACAATTGGCTTAACTTTGTTGGGGTTGTGGTTGGATAATGTCAGCGGAATGAAGATGAGATGGTTGCTTGCTGGAATTATTTCTGGCGCGATTATCTCAGTGATTCTCGTAGCTTTGCAAATTGCTAAAATTAAACAGCAGGAGTTGAAGAAATGATCGATTATATGGCAAGCGCTGGTCCGCATATTTCAGTAAAGGTTGACGAAGTTTTCAATGTCGCTGGCGTATCTATTACGAATTCACACTTGATGGGATTCTTGGGATTGATCGTACTGGTGTGGGCAATGTTCCGTACTCGTGCGGCGGTTTTAGGTAAAAAGAAGCATAATTTTATCACAAGACTAATTCAGTGGACGTTCGACGGACTTTATAATACGGTTTGCCAGGTCATTCCGGATCAAAAATGGGCGCGTAAAGTTGCTCCGCTTTGTATTACGTTGTTTTTCTTTATCGTTGCGCAGTATTGGCTGGGACTTTTGCCGATCGTTGGTCCAATTACTATCGGTGAACATCACACTCCTCTGTTCCGCGGTGGCGTGGCAGATCTTAATATGACTTTCGGTCTGGCAATTGTAACGATTGTCGCGGCTCAGGTTTACGCGTTTAAGTATTTGGGTTTTAAGGGTAATTTGGGGCGATATTTCATTAACCCGCTGCGCGATCCAATTATGTCATTTGTCGGCATTTTGGAGTTGGTGGCTGAGTTTTCGCGAATGCTGGGACTAAGTTTCCGTTTGTTTGGTAACGTTTTGGCTGGCGAAATTCTCTTGGCAATTATCGCTTATATGACGAAGTTTTTGTCGCCTGTGGCTCTGCAGCCGTTCTATTTCTTTGAGCTGTTTATTGGCGGTATTCAGGCGTATATTTTCTTTATGCTATCAACTGTGTTTATTTCCCTGGGACTGGCTCACCATGATTCACACGAGCCAATTGATGAAGTTCACTCCTCTGTTGAAGCTAGTAAATTAGCAACATCAGAGAGTGATTAAATTAGGTAATAATTAATTAAAAGGAGAATATTAACCATGGAAGCATTAGCATTCACACTTACCTACGCAATCCCAGCAGCATTTGCAGCAATCGGTGCCGCAATTGTTGGTGCAGCAGCTATGAACGCAGCTGGTCGTAACCCAGAAAAAATCAACGACCTACGCACAATGATGATCTTGGGTATTTCATTCATCGACGCTATTGCTATTATCGGTTTCGTCGCAGCAATCGTCGGCAAAGTTATGTAGTTTTCGGGAGTAAATTGTGGAGAAAATATTAACACAATTTGCCAATTCTGGCGCATCGGAAAAAGCTGGTTTGTTTGATTCGCTAGGTATTGATTGGGCGCTGTTGGCGTTTCAGACGGTAGCATTTTTAATCTTGCTATTTGTTCTTCGCAAGTTTGTCTATCCGCCAATGATGGAAATGCTCGTCAAGCGAGAAAAAGACTTGAAAGCGGCTGACGCGGCGGCAAAATCTGCTAAGGAAAATGCCGACCGAGCTGAAGAAATGACCGCCGAAATGATGCGAAAAGCACGAGCGCAAGCTAGCGACATCGTGGCGTCTGCTCGAGAAGAAGCGACCGAAGTTGTTGAAGAAGCGGCTAAAAAAGCGACTGCCAAATCTGAAGCTTTGATTAAAGAAGCGCATAATACGATTGCTCAAGAAATTGAAAACGCTAAGAAAGACTTACACAATTCGACATTAGAGTTGGTGGCTGAAGCGACTGGCAAGGTTTTGGGCGAGAAAATTGATGCGAAGAAAGATACGAAGCTGATTTCGGAAGCGCTTGAGGAGGCTAAATAGATGAAGTCGGTGTCCAGGAGAAAGTTGGCAAAGTATGCAGCTGAACAGATTTTAGCTGGCAATGACGCGGTGTTGGAAGAAATTGCTGGTCTTTTGATTTACGAAAAGCACGAACGTGAAGTTGATTTGTTGGTGCGAGATATTGAGGCTGAGTTGGCTGAGCGTGGTGAGATTGTAGCGTCGGTCGAGAGTGCGAGAGCGCTTGACGATAAGACGAGGCGTAAAATAGAGCAATTTCTGGCGTCTGCGGCGAGCGATAAAAATAGCAAGCCAAAAGTGTCGCTAAGAGAATCAATTGACCCGACGTTAATTGGCGGATTTAAGCTACAAACGCCGACCGCAACACTGGACGCAACGGTTTCGAAGAAGTTAAACGACTTGCGGGCGAAGAAAATCTAGGAGGAAAAATGAGCAAGATTGATGTGACAGAATTAGCCAAAAGCCTGCGGGAAAAAATCGCGCAGCTGGAGGCGACGGAAGGTTTGGAAGATGCTGGCGTGGTTATTCGCGTTGGTGACGGCGTGGCTTGGGTGCATGGCTTAAGTAGTGCTGGCTATAGTGAAGTGCTGGAAATTGAAACTGATGGCGACACGGTTGAGGCGTTTGCCCTGAACTTGATGGAAGATGAAATTGGCGCGGTGATTCTTGGCGGTGAAGATAAGGTTAAGGCTGGCGCTAGCGTTCGCCGCAAAGGTTCGGTGCTAGACGTTCCTGTCGGTGAAGAGCTGTTGGGGCGAGTGGTTGACCCGCTAGGTCGACCTCTTGACGACGGTCCAGAGATTAAGACGAAGAAACGTGGTTTAATTGAGCGTCCTGCTATTGGTGTGATGGGTCGTAAATCAGTTCACGAACCTCTGATGACC
>JABZJU010000008.1:4339-9839 GCA_015257635.1 Nanosynbacter sp.
GCATTATGTCGATTGACGCGATGTTCCCGATCGGTCGTGGTCAGCGTGAGCTTATCATTGGTGACCGTCAAACTGGTAAGACAGCAATTGCTATCGATACGATGATCAACCAGGCTCGTCAAAAGACTGGCGTGGTGAACGTTTATGTGGCGATTGGTCAGAAATTATCGAAGATTGCCAGGTTGGTCGACCGATTGAAAGAAGAAGGCGTGATGGATCAGACGATTATCGTCGCAACCAGCCCGTCTGACGCGGCCTCCCTGCTTTACTTGGCGCCTTACGCCGGTACCGCCATGGGAGAATATTTCCGCGATAACGGCGGTCACGCATTGATGATTTATGACGATTTGACAAAGCACGCGGTGGCTTATCGACAAATGTCGCTATTGTTGCGCCGTCCACCAGGACGCGAAGCTTATCCAGGTGATGTCTTCTATTTGCACTCACGACTATTGGAGCGCTCGGCTAAATTGTCAGATGAACTTGGCGCAGGAAGCTTGACAGCTCTACCAATTATTGAAACGCAAGCTGGCGACATTTCCGCTTACATTCCGACCAACGTGATTTCTATTACCGACGGTCAGATTTTCCTGGAAACCGACTTGTTCTATCAAGGCATTCGCCCAGCCATCTCAGCCGGTCTATCAGTTTCTCGTGTTGGTGGCGCAGCTCAGACGAAAGCCGTTAAATCTGTCGGCGGAAACTTGAAGCTCGGTCTTTCTCAGTTCCGCGAATTGGCATCATTTGCTCAATTCGGCTCAGATCTTGATGACGCAACAAAGGCTCAAATTGACCGCGGTCAGCGACTCACTGAACTTCTGAAGCAGCCACAATATCAACCAATGAGCGTCTGGGAGCAATTTGTCAGCATTCACGCTGTGACTAGCGGTATGTTTGATGAAGTTCCAGTTTCTAAGATTAAGGATGCGCAGTCTTCTCTATTGACTTATCTCTGGAAAAATTCTAAAGATGCTATGCGTGAGCTAAACAAGGGCGACAAACCTTCGGATGAGCAATTGAAATTGATTGACGAAGCTACGAAAGAAATAGCGAAAGGATTTGAGGAGTAATTCATGCCGAGCACTCGCGCGCTGAAAAATCGCATTCGTTCGGTGGACTCGACTAAGCAGATCACCAAGGCTATGCAATTGGTGGCGGCTAGTAAAATGCGTCGCGCTCAAGAGGCGGACAAAGCTTCTGCGCCGTACACAATGGCGGCGGAAGAATTATTGTCTTATTTGGCGAGCCAAGGCGCAACTGACAATCACCCGCTGTTCGTTAGGCGAAAGATAAATAAGCGATTGATTATCGTGGTGGCCAGCGACAAGGGTTTGGCTGGCGCATACAACACCAACGTTTTGAAGAAGTATTTGGAGCTATTAAAGCGTGATGACGAGCGCGGAATTGAGAACTTGACTTTGACGATTGGTCGGCGAGCTTCGCAATTCGCAACGCGCCTTAAAGATACGAAAATCATCGGTACTTACGAAGATTTGCCAGATCAGCCGTCTGGATTGACGTTCCATACGATTTTGAATACGGCAGTAAATATGTTTGAAAATGGCGAAGTTGACGCCGTTACGCTTGTCTATACGCGTTTTGTCAATAGCATGGTTCAGACTGCTGAATTGGACAGATTATTGCCAGCAGGAACGAAAATCTTGGTTGATCCGAGTGAAGTTTCTAACACGATTTCTGACGCCAAATATGAGCCGAGCATTCCAGAAGTTTTGGACGCGGTGGCGTATCGCTTGGTTGGTGCGCGACTGTTGCAGGCGCTGCTTGACGCTCGCGCTAGTGAACATTCTATGCGTATGATGGCGATGAAGAATGCTACGGATAATGCCAGCGATTTGGTTGACGATTTGACGCTAGCTATGAATAAAGCTCGTCAAGGGGCGATTACTCAGGAACTTGCTGAAATTTCTGGTGGCGTGGAGGCGATGGAACAATGATAAAGGAGAAAAAGATGGCAAAAGATTTAGGTAAAATTATTCAGATCGTTGGCGTGGTTGTTGACGTGGAATTTCCGCGAGACGTTGAACTTCCAGCGATTTACGATGCGTTGCACGTTAAAAACGGCGATGAGAATTTGGTGTTGGAGGTTGCTCAGCACTTGGACGAGCATACTGTTCGAGCAATTGCCCTATCTTCGACAGATGGATTGAGTCGTGGTACAGAAGTTGTTGCAACTGGTGCTCCAATTTCCGTTCCAGTCGGCGCGGAAACTCAAGGACGAATGTTCAATGTTGTTGGTGAAGCGATTGACGAAAAGCCTCAACCAAAGGGAAAAACCGCCCCAATTCACCGCCCTGCTCCAGCGCTTTCTGAGCAGTCAAATAAGACTGAAATTTTGGAAACTGGTATTAAGGTTGTCGACTTGATTGCGCCGCTTGCTAAAGGTGGAAAAGCTGGCTTGTTTGCCGGTGCTGGTGTTGGTAAAACGGTTCTTATCACTGAGTTGATTAATAATATCGCTAAGTTCCATTCTGGAAACTCTGTTTTTGCTGGTGTTGGTGAGCGAACTCGTGAAGGTAACGACCTTTACTATGAAATGGAAGAAGCTGGCGTTTTGGATAAAACTTCGCTAGTCTTCGGGCAAATGAACGAGCCGCCTGGAGCACGTTTGCGCGTAGCATTGTCGGGTCTGGCGATGGCTGAGGCTTTCCGCGATGAAGGTAAAGATGTCTTGCTATTTATCGACAATATTTACCGCTACACCCAGGCTGGTGCTGAGGTGTCGGCATTGCTTGGTCGTCTGCCGAGTGCGGTTGGTTATCAGCCAAACCTCCAGCAGGAAATGGGTGCCTTGCAAGAGCGAATTACCTCAACAAAGAAAGGCTCGATTACCTCTGTTCAGGCTGTTTATGTGCCAGCTGACGACTTGACCGACCCAGCTCCTGCTACGACCTTTGCTCACCTTGACGCTACAATTGTGATGAACCGTGCTTTGACGGAAATTGGTATTTATCCAGCGGTTGACGTTTTGGACTCCAGCTCAAACTCGCTTGATCCAGAAATTGTCGGCGAAGAGCATTACCGCGTGGCGCGCGAGGTTCAGCGAATTTTGCAGCAATACAAAGAGCTTCAGGATATCATCGCTATTTTGGGTATGGAAGAATTGTCAGATGATCAGAAGCAGATTGTTGCTCGCGCTCGTCGTATTCAGCGATTCTTGGCACAGCCGTTCCACGTGGCTGAGAAGTTTACCGGAAATCCAGGTGTTTACGTTAAATTGGAAGATACCATTCGCGACGCTTCCGACATTTTGGCTGGTAAATATGATGATAAACCTGAAAACTGGTTCTACATGGTTCAGGGTACGCTGGCTGACCAAGTTGCTCGCGACGCTGAAGCTGAATCTGCCGAGGCTAAAAAACATTCTGAAAAGAAAGCTAAATAGTCATGAAATTGTCATTAGTCACACTTGTCGGTACGAAGGTTGACGAAGAAGTTTATTCGGTGTCAATTCCGACCACTGACGGCGAAATTTCCGTTTTCCCAAGCCATGAGCCGCTAGTGACTATCGCGAGAGATGGCGTGATTACCGTGCGTCGACATAAAGAAGATTCCGATAATCAGCTGGAATATTTCGCAATCTCTGGTGGCGTGGTAAAAATTGACTATTCGTCGGTGCAGATTCTGGTTGATGAAGCTGATCACGGTGATGACATCATCGAGGCGGAAACTCAGAAGGCTCTGGAGCGTGCTATTAAGGCGCGTGATGAGGCTGGCGATCAAGTTGAGCGCGAGAAAGCCAAGCAGCTTATCGACCGTCATATGGTGCGATTGAAGGTTGCTGATCTTCATAGACGTAAGCGACGACGCTAATTATATATCAGTAATATTACGAAGGAGCCTGATTATTAGGCTCCTCGTGCTATGTCTTGCTTGAGATCCTCGATTGACACTTGCGCAATATCGACAGTGTCATAGGAATATAGATTAGGAATGTCCTCTTCATATGGCTTAATAAAATGCTCGATAATAAGTTCTGGGTCTAGCATCCGCTGACCGTCGTAATTGTATTGACCGCTCATTGAATAGGCGCAACTTCCAACGTCTCGTACGAACCTAGCGATTTTTGCCGAGTCTTTGTTGGTCTGCTGAAATGTTTCAGTATCAATGCACCACGGTTTAGTGCTGATAGTAAATGCAAAGTTTTTTATTTGCGCGTCATTCATTGTATACGGTTTTTCTAGGCTGTGAAAATAGTGCATAGTAGCGAATGCAGTACGGGCGATAAGCCGTGCTTTTTCTTCAGGTAGTATAGTCTCGCCGCGGTATTCGTCGATTAGACTGTCGCAGCTCCGCACGCCTTGTATAAAATCGGTAATCACTGCCACTTCTCTATTCTCGAGGCGGATAACGCCTTTCGGCTCGAAGGTGCGAATTGCTTGAGGGTGCTCTAAGCTATTGATATCTCGCATCGTATCAATATCTTTCAATGCTGCGCGCGGTGTAAGATATGGCTTGATTGCCCAAGGTTGGGTTGCGAGAGGTACGCCCGAGCAGTATGATGTTGCATCATAAAACCCAACTTCATTGATGCTATTGCGGCGACCTTCTGAGTAATCGTCGCGAGGATCTAATCCTATATAAAGATAATCTAGCGGCACGCCTAACCGGTCAGTGCCGAATAGTGCAATATCTCCTGGGGACAGTTGAGCCACCTGCTCTCGTAAATCGCTCGTATCATCAATGGCGATTGGTGTTATAGATGAATATCCTTCGAGCTGACGCATAAACTATTTTATATCACAAATCACGGGTATTTGCAATAGCTAGGCGGACTTCGTCGGTCGTCGTGGTGTGCATCAATTTTTCTCGAAGTTCCTTTGCACCATCAAAATCGCGAATATAAATCTTGAAAAAACGTTTTAGAGTTTCAAAAGGTCGCCCTAAAATTGGTTGGTAAGAATCGAACAAATCCAAGTGATAATTAAGAAGCGCCAACAGTTCTTCTTTGTGATTATCTGCGTTAGTTTTCGATTCACGGAAGCAGAATGGATCGCTGAAAACGCCTCGCCCAATCATAATTCCATTCACGCCAGGATGCTTTCTGGTAATTTCTAATCCATGCTCTCGATCTCGAATGTCGCCGTTGATAGTCAGGAGTGTTTGTGGGGCAATTTCATCGCGCAGTTTAACAATCTCGTCAATCAATTCATAATGCGCCGCAACTTTGCTCATCTCTTTTTTTGTACGCAGATGAATCGTCAAGTTCACGATGTCTTGTTTGAGAATTGTCGTCAGCCACTCTCGCCATTCATCGACGTAAGTATATCCCAGCCGAGTTTTTACGCTAACAGGTAATCCAGATTTTTTGGCGGCGTCAATTGCAGCTATCGCTATGTCAGGTCGACGAATCAGAGCCGCACCACCGCTTTTAATTGCAGACTTGGCAGGACAACCCATATTGATATCAATTCCGTTAAAACCAAGTTCCGCGCAGTGCTTAGCGAAAGCTTCCATATCCCCTGGCTCGCCACCCCAAATT
>JABZJU010000090.1 GCA_015257635.1 Nanosynbacter sp.
TTACTATATTTGGCGCGACGGAAAAAATAATAGCGAGCCTAACAATTGGCGAAGCTTGTCTGGTGGCAGTTCGTGGGAATTTGACGAGCTCACTGGGCAATTTTACCTGCATTCGTTCCTGAAAACGCAGCCAGATCTGAATTGGGATAATCCTGAAGTGCGTGCTGAAATGAAAAACATAGTGCGATTTTGGTTTAATGCGGGCGTCGATGGAATGCGCGTCGATGCAATTTGGGGAATTTCCAAAGATCCCGACTTTAAAGACGACTCTCCAAATCCTGATTTTTATGGCAATCCAAACGATTACGGAGCGTTTATCCACGACCACTGTAAAATGGGACCGCATTTTCAGGAATATTTGCGAGAATTGGCGTCAGTCTGCGATGAATATGACGACAAGCAAATGGTGTTTGAATTTTATCCCGACAATAAGCTGGGCGATATTTATCATCAATACAGCCAAATCCTAACGACCCACCCAAAAGCCTCGGCGTTTTTCATGGAATATCGCGACAATGAATGGCACGCTAAAAATATTGAGAAAAAAATTGAGAATTATCTACAATCAGCAAGCTCAACCACGCCATTTTTCTGCATCGGAAATCACGATCAGCCGCGGGTCGCCTCCAGATTGGGCGAAGAACGCGCCCGCGCCCTCAGCTTCTTAAATCTCCTCACTCCAGGAATTAGCGTGGTATATTACGGCGACGAAATTGGCATGATGAATGGAGAATTGACCGCTGATGACATTCAAGATAATTTTAGTCCCGCCAATTCTGCTGTTGATAGCCGAGATTTGGAACGCACGCCAATGCAATGGAATGATTCGCAATTTGCGGGCTTTTCAAGTGCAAAACCTTGGCTTCCTGTTAATGAAAATCGCACGAAAATTAACGTTGATAGCGAAAAAATCGCAAACAATTCCCTGCTTAATATGCACCGAAGACTACTAAAATTGCGCCAAATTCTCCCAATTATTAAAAATGGCAGCTTGAGTATTGTAGAAAACACCGGCAACGGATTTATTCTTGGATTAAAAAGAGAACTGGTTGGTCAACGTGCTTACATTTTCATCAATTTCGCAGACGAGAAACAAAGCTTCTCCATTCCAGAAAGCGCCAAGATTATCACCTCGACTCACTCTGTTAATTTAATTACCGCAGAAAATCTCCAAATGACAATTCCAGGATATTGCGGAGTTTTACTTATTGTCCAGTAATAAAAACATTCAACTAGAACAACGTTCCCATTTCTAGATCACATTCTCCCATAGGATAAATGCCCGCACATCGAGCCGCCAGATCTGCCATTTTCTTTTTAGTTTTCTCATCGTCGGCAGCCTCGGTGAGAGCTTCCAAGTCTGAATAGTAATCATCAAGAACATCTAGATATCTGTTTTGGCTAGATTTTGTCGTATCGTTCTCTAACTCCTCGTCGCCAACCTTATTAGCTTCTCTATAAGAGCCGAAGTTACCCAGATTATCGTTCAATATTACTCGTTGCGAATTTGTGTTTGTTCCACTTGGTAAATAATCAATACACGGCATTTCTCTATATTCCTCCTCTTTTCACTTTATCTATAAATTATTATACACCGCCACCAGATATAGTGGTAGAGTTAACTTCACAACACTATCAAACAACGACGTTTTTCATCCCATCCAGTTAATTCATCTTTAATTATAAGCAGTCAGAATCAAATCACCGTCGACATACTCGCCCAAAAATACATCTCCGTAAGATTCTAAGCCTTGTTTTTTAAGCTGACCAAGCAGCCACTTTTCGTCTTTTCCGATTACGTCCAAGATATCAGCTTGCAATTGACCGTCCGTTATTAACGGGAATTTCGGATTTTCCTCGCCTTTATGCGAAATAATGAGCTCGCCATCCTGTTCAACAACAGCCCTTTTCACGTCTTTCGTCGAGTAAATATTATGGGTTCGAAGCTTGAAAGAAACATCATGAGCACTTAAGCCGACCTTCTCGCAATTTTCGATATTTATCTTTCCATTATCTATAATTATCAAAGCCTTCCCGTCAATCAGCTGTTTAGCCTTAACGCTATGTTTCTTTATCCACTTCAGCGTTAACACCAGCACGCACCATATACACAAAATCCCAACATAGTCCAAAATCTTAATATCATTGTTATAAATAACGCCGCCGATAATACCACCAAGTACGTAATTCTGAACTTGGTCACTAGCGGAAGATGGTGCCAAATTGCCTTTTCCTGTAACGTTAATTATTATCGTCAGCGCAAAAAATCCGATCAATAATTTTATTGCTACTAAAATAAATTCATTCATAATTTACCTACTTTTTTCTATTAAAAACGCTCTGATATTTATCAGAACGCTCATCAAACTTATTTCAATCGTAGGAGCTTGGTGAGGTGCGCCTCCCCATAACTACGACTGTCCACCACAACAGTTTTGTCTTGAACCGGCACCTCACCTATTCCTGGATGTGATAATATCATAAATCCACCGGGTTTGAGTAGTCTCATTAGCTTAGAAACTGTGGAAAACTGTGGATTATGGTATGG
>JABZJU010000091.1 GCA_015257635.1 Nanosynbacter sp.
TTGCCGTACCGTGCTCACTCTGCAGAGATTCAAACTGCTGTTTATCAAACACATCTTCCAAACTTCCACGCAGATTGTCAATGTCAACGTTCATATCCCGCAGCAATTTAGTCGCTCGCGCCTCGTGCTGCTGCAGCATTCCATAAACGATGTGTTCCGTGCCAATTTTTTCCTGTCCAAATTCAACCGCTAATTGCCAAGCAATCCTTATCAATTCAACAACTTCAGCGCTCAGTCCTTTTTTCACCACAGTAATCATCAATGGCTTCGCGGTCAAATTCAGCGCCATTTCCGCACGATCCAAAGTTACGCCGTTTTCAGCCAAAATCTTTGCACCCAATGACGAATTCTGCGCCAACACACCAAGCAAAATATGCTCCGTGCCAACATATTCGCTCCCCTCATTATGCGCCAGAAAACCAGCTCGCCCCAAACTGGCTCGAGCCGTTTCCGTCAGCCGAGGTTCTAATTCAGAAAAATCTTCTGACATATCGCCCTCCTTTCGTTTTCGGCGATTCGCAGAAGGCAGCTTATTCCGCCACCTCCTCAACTACGCTCATCAAGCTATCCTCAATATTCTTTCGAGGTTTTGGTTCTGCCTTAACGGGAGCTTTTGCTTCGATGTCTAATTCATAGCCAGTCAATCGACTTGCCAAGCGAACGTTCTGTCCGGCGCGACCGATTGCTATTGACTGCTGATCTTCGCTAACGTAAACCGTCGCACGCTTCTCATCTTCATTGACAGTCACACTCAAAACCTCTGCCGGGCTCATCGCATTAGCAATAAATCCAGCCGCATCTTCCTCGTATGGAATAATGTCAATTTTTTCCTGCTCGCCAATTTCATTCATCACAGCCTGAACGCGGGCACCGTGACCGCCAACAAACGTACCAACTGGATCAACGCCAGGTAGCGCTGAAGAAACTGCCAATTTGGTTCGGCGACCAGCTTCGCGAGCGATTGCCTTAATCTCAACTGCACCAGTTTCCATCTCTGGAACTTCTTGATTGAACAAGAATCGCACAAACTCTTCATTGCCGCGACTAAGAATCAATTGCGGACCGCGACCTTCGCGCTCAATGTCCTTAATATAAACCTTAATTCGACGACCAACGCCGTAATATTCGCCAGGAATTTGCTCACTCTGAGGCATAATTCCGACAGCCTTGCCCAGCTCAATTCGCACAACGCGTGGCTCAACTCGCTGAACCGTACCGATAACAACCGTACCGATTTTATCCTCAAATTCCGCCAAAACAACTTCACGCTCAGCTTCACGCAAACGCTGCAGAATCACTTGCTTAGCAGTCTGAGCCGCAACTCGACCAAAAGTCGTCACGTTATGAGTTTCCATCACAACTTCACCGCCAAGTTCAGCCGCAGGATCTATCTCCTTAGCTTCCTCTAGGTCGATTTGATTGGCGTCATTCTCAACTTCTTCAACAACAGTTTTAACAACCGACACGACAGCCGTACCGTTATTGATATTCAAGCTAGCACGAACCAACTGATCTCGCGTGCCATTATCACGACGCCAAGCCGCCGCAATTGCCTGTTCAATCACGCTCAAAACTGTTTCTTCTGGCAAGTTTTTTTCCTCAGCAATCGTACGCACTGCCAACGTCAACTGCTTAATGTTCAAGTCTTCCATTACATTCTCCTTCTTATTAATTATATCTTTTTCCGTCTCAAACTTCCATAAACGAAAAACTCCGACCTGCCGGCCGGATGAGTACTCTCCTATTGTATCGGAAAGATTCTATTCTGTCAATCCAATTCTTTTCGCCAAAGAGATAAACATTTCTTAGTGGATGGCGATATTTGGTCAAATCCAATTCTCCGGTAAAACTCTTCAGCGGATTTCAAGGAATACAATTCGATAGCACGTACATCTGGATATTCTCCAGCTAAAGCTTCAATAGCCGCCTGACCAATTCCTCGATTACGTGCAGCTTTACTAACAAAAAGATCTTCTATAGTAACCTCGCCGTCACCATTAGAGCATACAGTCATAAGCCCGGATGATAACTCTTCACCAGAAGTATCAATAGCAAAAACATCGCTACCATAGTAATTATTCATGCCTTTTATATATTCTATTAAATCCTTTTTTGCACCATCCGGAAACTCACAGCCCAAAACAGACTCCGAATGAGCTACGGCCGCCCGCTCCAAGGCCTCATCATCATTCACCGACAATTTAGTAAGACATACTTCAGATT
>JABZJU010000092.1 GCA_015257635.1 Nanosynbacter sp.
GTTCTTAGCAATCGGCTTCATCAAAGGTAAAGTCAGCAAACAATCACCTTGGCAGTCTGCAGGCATCACGTTACTCCTTGGGGCGATTGCAGCAGGGCTAGCCTACTTTGCGGGCGACATTTTGTCGGCGTGGCTGGGGATTAGGGTCTAGTCTATTATTATTGTGTTTTGGTCTGGGTGATTGTTTACATAATTTTGTAACCAACTTCTATAGCCCATAAAAAATCTCCTTATTTTTATATAAGGAGAGAGACTTAGTAGAAGATGTTATTTATTTGAGTTCACAGAAGTGTTGAACGACGATAAGGTCATATCCCTACTTGGATATACCAAACCCTACCAAGCTGTATTTTGCGTCTAATATTGCTTCGCGATGCCCCTTGGTCGAATGCATCCAATTATCTATACTAAAGCGACTGCTACCAAACTTATTATCAGTAGTAGACACCTTGGCTAAATTCTCACTCGCATATCGACACCTATTTGGCATATGTTTGAAAACAAGTGAATAACCTTCAATGCCAGCTGGTGATTTATGATCGTAATAACCACGGTTTTGCATATCATCCGCTTTTTCCTGTGCACTGGCATTTAATCTTTCGTCCAGCCTTAAGGGTGCTACACCGACTTTAGCACGTTCCTGATTCACTAATTCCAGCATTTCCTGTGCGTCTGGCGGTCCGACATCGTACTTACTCTCTGCTTGCTCCTGAGCCACTCCAGCCGCCGCCTGAGCATCCAGACGGGTCTTTAGCCATACTCCACCACCAGCACCTACTGCGAGGGCTACGTAATGACTATAGCTTTTTTCATGCTTACACACTAGCACAACCAAAACAGTAGATCAATATTGCAAATATTCTACAAGCCCAATTCGCGTAGCTGAGCAGGATCGACAATTGATGGTGAGTTCATCATCACATCCACACCAGAGCCGTTCTTTGGAAACGCCAGAGTCTCGCGGACGTTTTGCTCATCGGTCAATTCCATCAAAATACGATCAACGCCAAAAGCACATCCCGCATGAGGCGGAGCGCCGTATTTGAAAGCGCCTAACATAGCACCAAACTTCTCTTCAACATAAGACTCGCTGAAGCCCAGCAAACCGAACACTTTATATAGCACTGCTGGATTATGATTTCGAACACCGCCAGAGCAAATCTCATATCCGTTCATCACCATATCAAACTGATCAGCGACAATGGATAATTTTTCGGCGTCAGTTTCAGCAGACTCCAGAGCTTGCAAACCACCCTTTGGCATACTGAACGGATTATGCCCAAAGTCAAGTTTTTTACTTCGGTCATCCCATTCATAAAACGGAAAATCAATAATCCAAGCAAACGCCACGACCGATGGGTCCTTAAGATTAAAGTGCGAGGCAAATTCATTACGCAAGCGCCCCAATACCGCGTTAACAACCGAGCGAGAATCAGCGCCAAAGAACACTGCATCGCCATCAACCGCACCAGTTTTCTGCTGAATATCAGCTAATTCCTTCTCACTCAAGAATTTCGCAATTGGAGATTTTGCTTCGCCGTCTTGATATGTGATGTACGCCAAACCGCCAGCGCCTTCGCTTTTAGCGATGTTGGTGAAATTGTCAATTTGCTTACGACTCAAACTTGCGCCATTTTTTACGCAAATAGCCTTAACGCATTCAGCATTTTTAAATACGCCGAACTCAGTCTCCGAGAACACGTCCGTCAGTTCTATCAATTCCATACCAAATCGCAAATCTGGCTTATCAGAACCGTAAGTTTCCATGGCGTCGCGATACGAAATTCGCGGAATTGAACTGCCATCACCAACTGCCAAATCACTCAAATCCAACAATTTTTTACCAGCAAAATCAGTTGCCAATTGCTTCATTAAAGGCTCAACTTCAGCGCGAACTTCTTCACCATTTTCAGCAAAACTCATCTCTAAATCAAGCTGATAAAACTCGCCATACAAGCGATCTGCTCGCGGATCTTCGTCGCGGAAACAAGCAGCCAACTGATAATAACGCGGCACACCGCCAACCATCAGTAGCTGCTTAAACTGCTGTGGGGCTTGTGGCAAAGCGTAAAACTTCCCTTCCTGCAAACGACTCGGAATCAGAAAATCGCGCGCACCCTCAGGACTTGAATTAGCCAAAATTGGCGTTTGAATTTCAATAAAATCTCGATCGTCCATATA
>JABZJU010000093.1 GCA_015257635.1 Nanosynbacter sp.
GTATTTTGTCAATCCAGAAAAATGGCAGGAAGCGTTTGATGAATTGTTGAAGTCGACGCATGAGTTTTTGGAGGCGTTGGGATTAGACCCTGAGAATATTCACGAGCTGGACGTTCCGGCGGAAGACAGGGCGCATTACAGTAAGAAAACGATTGACATTGAATATGATTTTCCAATTGGCAAGGAAGAGCTGATGGGAATTGCGTATCGGACTGATTTTGACCTGATGAATATTCAGCGCGTCAGCGGGAAGAGTATGGAATATACGATTAAGGGGACGAATGAGAAGTTCGTGCCGCACGTGATTGAGCCGAGTTTTGGTGTTGAGCGGGCACTGATGGCGGTCTTGTCGAGTGCGTATCGTGAGGACGAGCAGAACGGCAGTAAACGTGTTTATCTGGCGCTTCCAGAACATTTGGCGCCGGTTAAATTTGCCGTTTCGCCGCTACTTAAGAATAAGCCAGAATTGGTGGAGAAGGCGCGTGAAATTTACGCCAACCTATCTAAGAAAAATCCTGGACGTGTTATGTGGGATGACAATGGAAACATCGGTAAGCGTTATCGCCGTCAGGATGAAATTGGTACACCGTACTGTGTGGTTGTTGATTTTCAGACGCTGGAAGACGACACTGTTACTGTTCGCGAGCGAGATACAACAGAGCAGAGGCGAGTGAAGATCGAGAACTTTGCACGACAAGACTCGTAATTGTCGGATGAGGTTTATATTGAGCGAATTCCAAGAGAGCAAGTCGGGTTTGCCGATAGAATAGTATTGACTTTTTCTATAAAATAGTATAGAATATCAGGCATGGAAAAAAATACAGGCGGCGTATCTTTTGGTATTAGATTTATTGACTCTGGCAATGACTCAGAGGATTATTCTACTGCTGAAAGTCAGCGCTTGATTGGAATCTATGATGGCAATTGGTCTTTGGAGGAAGATGGAACTGTGAATGCGTCCATGGTGTTTGCTAGAAGAGTGGGCAATGTTCGTAGTCATGGTAATTTGATAGAGAAGGTTCGTGGAATCGGCGAGAGAGAGGCGCGAGTATCTATTTCAGGATGTCTTGGAATTGAAGGTGAAAGGGTAGAGCTGGATGGTAGATTGCTGAATGATCCTATGTTATACGGTGGAACTTCTTTCTTAATCAAATCAATACCAACTAAGCTTGTTGTTCCTGATTCTATCGAAAATAACCCTGACTACAACCAGAAGTTAGATATCGTCAAACTTGCCTTGCGTGTCGGAGCTGTGGCTTTGCATTGTACAGGATTGCCGTTGGACGAACTTAGATTAGAAAATCTCCCGTTAAGCATTTTTCCTCGGATAAAGTGGATAAGTTCGTTTCTCGTTTCCATGGTAATGTGGATTTTGGCAGCGAGTGGAGGAAATATAAGGAAATTGCCAAGGATTTAATGGCTATATGAAGAAGACTGATAATTACGGTGCTAGAGTTAAAATCGAGAATATCGTTGAAGGCGACCTTAGTGAAGTTGATGAGAATTCGCTGTTTGCTTTACTGACTGGATTGACTATTAAAAAAGGTCGGATTTTTGACATAGACATAATATTAGCTAGTCGTGATGATAAATATTCGGGACACAGCATGTTGGCAGAGAAACGTCTCCCCAGTCGATCCGCATCCATACAATCGCCATCTCAGTTTTCGCGTGGTAAAACTGAGTTGCGAAGCTGGCGGGATAAGCGGGGTGTGCATTCTGTAGGGGGAGTAAGAGGAGAATTCAAAAAGAATACCTATTTTTCTTCAGATAATGCGGAATATCTCATGAGGCGAGTGGCTGCCGTGGCTGTTGGGCTTTGCTTGGAAACACCTTTACAAGAGCTAGATTCCGTCAAGGAATTTTCGGCCGAGGAACTGGCAGAAGCGTGGCCGAGGCTTAGATACGGAATTTACATTTAATATTGTCATTGTTATAATAACCATATGCATATTATTCTTGGTGGGACGAGTGGGCTTGGATTAGAAATGGCGAAGCAGCTGCGAGAACGTGGCGAGCGTGTGCTGGTTTTGGGTAAGACTCATAATCCACAGAAGCACGGCGAAGGCTTTCCTCTGGATGTGTATTATTCAGATCAAGTGGAGT
>JABZJU010000094.1 GCA_015257635.1 Nanosynbacter sp.
GTTATAAATATAAATATCCCTAGACGACGGATTGTAACAACCCAAAATTGCATTTCCCTTTTCCACGCGCCGACAATCTTCGTTAAACTCATTCGCCGATTTAATTTGCGGATTAGAAACATAGAACATTTTCCTGCCAACATCCGACATCTTTACGCGATCAGCAATAGCGACAATTTCCGCACTCGGCTTATATTGCCACAGCGTAATCTCGTCAATAATTTGCTGACGATTCATCATCACAAAAACCGCAGCAGAAAGTACAATTATCGGCGTGAGGACGCTGAATATTTTACGCACGATTGACATTAATCACCACCTTATCATTATCAATTTTAGCCTCCAGCGTGTCGCCAGGTTTTGCTTTATTGGACAATAAAACATCGCTCAGCGGATCCGCCAGCTCCGACTGAATTGTTCGTCTTAAAACTCGCACGCCGCGCTGCTCGTCAAATCCCCGATCAATCAACCAACGCTTCGCCGAAGAAGTAATATCAAGCTTCATTCCATGTCGACCAACAGCTTTGATCAAGTCAGACGTGAGATTGTCAAAAATCTTTCGCACGACCGAACGAGAGAGCGGCTTAAATGTAATCACGCTATCAAATCTGCCAATCAATTCTGGACGCAAAAATTCCTCAAGCTCACGCAGAGCGGCACGCGAATTTTTCTCGTGACGATTTTCGCTAGCCAACTTTTTCTGCCCAGACACACCAAATCCCAGCTCCGAATCCTGAATCATTTGCTCGGCGCCGACGTTGCTCGTCAAGATGATAATCGTCTGCCGAAAACTCACCGTTCGTCCGTGAGAATCGCTCAACTTGCCGTCCTCCAGAATTTGCAAAAGCAAATTCAGAACGTCAGGATGCGCCTTTTCAATTTCATCGAACAACACCACACTATATGGTCGACGACGAACTTTATCCGTTAATTTCCCGCCGTCCTCATAGCCAACATAACCAGCCGGCGCACCAACCAGCCGACTAGCCGTGTGACGCTCGGAAAACTCGCTCATGTCAATTTTAATCAAACTATCATCACCGCCAAAAACTTCCCGCGCCAGAACTCGCGCCAATTCCGTCTTACCAACGCCAGTCGGACCCAGAAAGATAAACGACCCAAGCGGCCCACTCTGACGATTTAGTCCAGCTTTATTACGACGAATCGCGCGCGCCAGTTGCTCAATCGCTTCATCCTGACCAAGAACGCTCTGACTCAGTCGCTTCTCCAGGCGAATCAAATCTTTCATCTGATTTAACGATAATCTGTCAATCGGAATATTCGTCATCGCCGAAACCGCTCGACGCAAATATTCATCGGTCAATACCGGCTCATCGCTGGCTTCATCTTTCAGCGCTTCGGCTTGCAATTCCAATTGCCTCATTTGCATCTTAAACTCTGCAGCCTTTTCGTAATCTTCAGCCTCGACCGCGGCGTCAATTTTCCCAGCCAATCGCTTAATTTGGCGAGCCAACTTATCCTTACGCGACAATTTTATTGGCGAACTAGACTTCAATAAACTCGCTGCCTCGTCAATCACGTCGATCGCTTTATCTGGCAAAAATCGCTCCGTCACGTAACGCTGGCTCAAATCCACCGCCTCAGTCAGCATTTCGTCAGGAATTTGAACTTGATGATGCTTAGCTAATTTTCCTCTCAAACCTCGCATCATTTCCACCGCCTCTTCCGATGATGGTTCATTGACTGTCACCGACTGGAAGCGCCGTGACAACGCAGCATCTTTTTCGATATGCTTTCGATATTCATCAAACGTCGTCGCACCGATTAGTCGCACCTCGCCTCGCGACAACGCTGGCTTCAATACGTTCGCCGCGTCCATCGAACCTTCGGCCGAACCAGCGCCAACCAACAGATGCAACTCGTCAATAAACAAAATAACTTCTTGATGTTTTTTGGCGACCGCCAGAACTTTTTGCAATCGCTCCTCAAATTGCCCACGATATTTCGTCCCAGCAATCATCGCCGTCAAATCCAATTGAAAAAGTCGCTTACCCTTCAAAAATTCGGGAACTTTATTATCAGCAATCCCCTGCGCCAAACCCTCAACGACCGCAGT
>JABZJU010000095.1 GCA_015257635.1 Nanosynbacter sp.
ACATTAAACGCATAAATAACCGGCTTGGCGGTAAGAAGGTGTAGGTCGGAAATTGCCTCAAAATCCACATCTGACAGGGCGGAAATTGGTACGCCTTTTTGTAAACTGTCGATTAAAGACTGTAGATATTCAACTTTTTGGCGAGCTTTTGGGTTTGCTTTGGCTTCTTTTTGAAGTTGAGGCAGGCGTTTTTCAAGAGTTTGTAAATCAGCCAGAATAAGCTCAGTATTTATAACCTCAATGTCTTTCTTAGGATCAATTGGCGCTTCATCATGGCGCAAAATCTTTGAATTCTCAAATGCACGAACAACGTGGACAATTGCGTCACACTCTCTGATGTTGTGAAGAAACTTGTTGCCCAGACCTTCACCTTTGGATGCGCCAG
Source organism: Nanosynbacter sp. (assembly GCA_015257635.1). Taxonomy (GTDB): domain Bacteria; phylum Patescibacteriota; class Saccharimonadia; order Saccharimonadales; family Saccharimonadaceae; genus Nanosynbacter. Next base: position 386 of record JABZJU010000095.1, read on the forward strand.
CAACTAGCCCCGCGATATCAACGAAAGTGACGGTGGCTGGAATAATTTTTTGCGCGTGATAAAGATCGGCTAAAATTTGCAGGCGATTATCTGGTACGGGAACAATTCCTGTGTTCGGCTCAATTGTCGCAAACGGATAATTAGCCGCCAAAATATCATTATTTGTTAAAGCGTTAAAAAGTGTCGATTTGCCGACGTTCGGTAAGCCAACGATTCCAATAGATAAACTCATATATTTATTATATCATCTGCGTAATCTTTGATATAATTATAAGCATGAGAAGAAAATACTCATTGCCTAAGGTGGGCATGCTGGCAATAGTAGTGGCTTTAGTTATTTCAGTAACGGCTTTTTTTATCTATACATATGCGGCGCCAAGCTCGCCAAATTGGACGATAACTGGTAAATCCTGGGTTACTAAGCAATTTAATCCATCGGATACCACTAATTATGGATCTAATTGGACTGTCGCTCCAGGGAGATTAAAAAATGTGAAGCCCGGAGATACGGTTGATTGGTGGCATAGTCTTTTTGTTAGCGGAGGAGCCACTGACAATGTCGTGACTGGCGTACAGCAAGATGTGTTCGATTTAAGCTCAAATCAGCCGATGGATAATGATGTCAGTCTGAACGACAGGGGGGCTTGGCATAATGAAGATCCTCGATGGTTTAACGTTATGACGGATTGGAAGGATTATGCTTGGAGACGAATAAACAATCCAGCGGATTATAACACTACCTCTATGGAGGCATTGAATGGTAAATCTCGGCTTGAGGATCTTCATGGCGAGCTTGGAAAGAATAAATTCATGTATACACGAGTCATTAAAAGAGAGGATATGGGTAAGCGTATCTGTCAGCGAATCTATTGGAGCAAGCGGAATTCTTTGCCGGTTTCGGGATGGGGCTATTCGCAGTATGCATGCGTAGAGGTTCCATATGATTATGACGTGGAGCCTTCGGTCAGTGTTAACTCGGATTACATTGACGCAGAAAATGTCACGAAAATTGAGGGAATAAATGCTGGGTTGAATAATAAGGGCACGTCAAAAACTCAAAATTCTTCGTATGCACTTGCTCGATTTGTTGTCAGAGGGGCTGAAGTATCGGGGCTTACGGGCAAGAGCGATGTGGTTTCGTTGCCTGGAGGTACTGCTGATAATGATTGGCCGTGTGCAATCGTGCGACTGATTAAAGGACAATATAAAGATAGCTTGAATATTGATAGTGGCGCGTGTGGAAAAATTGTTCAAAACACCGGCAGTCAATTAAACACCGGTCAGACTCCAGTGGCTACAAATCAGATAGATAATCTGGATAGGGTTAAGCTAAGCGCTAACGACAGCCTATGTTATGTGGTTATGGTCAGTAATTACAACGGTTCGGCGCCTTCGACGGATTTTAAATACGCGGTTAAGTGTATCAGATCCTCAAAAAGACCGAAGGTTCAGGTTTGGGGCGGTGATATTAAGACAGATAAAGAAGTTATTACCAGCAGGACATCAAACAATGTGAATGTTCCTGATGAGAATCTTAGCCGTATTGAGCTAGATAAGACCTCTATACGAGCAAAGGGGCTGTGGGGTACAGGTTTAGACAAAGATGGTAATAAAATTGGAGGCGATGTTCACTTTAGCCCTGGCGAATACGGCTTTAAGGG
>JABZJU010000096.1 GCA_015257635.1 Nanosynbacter sp.
CTTTGGTCCGATAATAGTATAAGCGTTCGTCAAGCCATATACTGCCGCATATTTTCCGTATGCACGGTCAATGATTGGCTCATACACAGAACCTTCACGCTCCGGAATTGGCTGACCGACCTTAGACTTCAAGAACTTCTTCAAAGAACTGTCAATATCCAATTTATCAACATCACTTGCTGAAGTTAAACGAATACCCGTGCCGTCGCCTTTGGTTCGGAAATCTTTATCTTTGTACATAGCGCCAGCAATTATCCAAGTAGCCATAACAACAATGATTATACTCATAACAATCACCGCCACGATCAGCCACTTATTAGCCGTTGATTTATTTTCCATAAAACCTCCATTTAGATTGTGCTTTGATTTTATATAACCAATTATCTGCCATCAACGTATTGTAACCATAGGCATTTTATGATATAGTAATAAAGTTAAAATCATAAAATAAAAAGGATAATGATGACACCGAAAAATGTTTGTATTCCGCGCGAATTGCAACTTCAGGCTGCGATGTTCAGATTAGGAAAAGTCGATGACGAAATTCATGCCGGCTATGAAATTCTCCAAAAATATCATAAAACCGTGACTTTTTTTGGATCAGCCAGGATAACTGAGGATAACGAATATTACCAAAAAGCCAAAGACTTAGCATTTCAATTAGCTAAAGAAGGCTACACAATCATCACCGGCGGTGGTGGCGGAATTATGGAAGCGGCAAACCGCGGCGCTATGGAAGCTGGCGGAAAATCAGTCGGATTCAACATTCGCTTGCCACACGAGCAATCCTTAAACAACTACACGACAGATTCGTTCGCATTCACTCACTTCGCGCCACGAAAAATCGTTATGACGCTTCTGGCTGACGCGTACGTTTGTTTCCCTGGCGGATTCGGTACAATGGATGAAATTTGTGAAATTATCACATTGACACAAACTAAGAAAATGGCGCCAGTGCCAATTGTTCTGTTTGATAAAAAATTCTGGGGCAAATGGGATGATTTTGTACGCGAAAATATGCTTCCAAACAAGTTAATTTCTGACGGCGATGAAAAAATCTACACAATTACCGAAGATATTCCAGAGGTGGTTAATTTAATTAAAAATCAACGAACTTGTTGCGACCGATAATTATTTCTTAGGTTTCGGCTCAATCCAACAAATTCCGCCCTGACAAACCACTCGCTCCACAGCTGGATTATATGTGCGCGGGTGGTTTTTATATCGGCGCGTAATCTCAAATCCCAGGCCTCGCTTGCCATACGTTGTTTGCTGCTTCCCCAGAGGTAACTGGCAATGATAATTATTTATAATGTCAATTGGATTAAACGAAATCACTTGCCCATCAACGTCCAAAAGTACCCATTCAGAAGCCTTGAACGGCGCCCACTCATTTACCTTTGGTGCGATAACCATCAAAGATTGATAAATCTCCTCTGCCGTGGCATTTGACGGATCGAGGCCTAAAGAGCGAATAATCGAATGTGCTCTAGCCAATATCTCCGCAATCAATCGCACATCGCTATCGTCCCTAGTCATCTGCCTGAGCTCGGTTAATGCTCGACGCTTTTTCACGTCACCGCCCAACAATTTTCCCAAATTTTGCGCCATTATAATTCCCTTTCTTGAATTGGCATAGCATGAAGCACTGTGCCAGCATATAAAATTCCAGCCTTTGCTCCAATTTTCATAACCACCGAACTAGCATTCGCACTGCCCATAATCACAGAGTTTTTCAAATTGCCGCTTCGCGCCCATTCACTCAAAAATCCCGACGCAAACGCATCTCCAGCGCCAGTTCTGTCAATTGACGGCCTGTCGTCGTACATCAGCGCTCGTACGATCGTTTTTCCGTCGCTTGCAATTGAGCCATTTAC
>JABZJU010000097.1 GCA_015257635.1 Nanosynbacter sp.
GTTGCATATGTATTCTTCACAGAATCTCTTAAAGCTTGTATGAGTGCTGATTGGCCATTTCCCTGGTAGCTATCGTACTTCTGATAATAATAGTAGGGTAACCATAACAGTGTATCGACGTCACTTGCATTTATTGCGGTTTTGCGTCCATAAGACCCAACAAGTAGGCTGTGATTAATCTCCGAGTCACTACCCCAAAAACTCTTATTTATCTGCCTCGTTATTCGTCTATATCTATAGCTGACATTGTCTGCTACTTGTTGCGATATTTTGATTTCATCACAAAATTTATTAAATCTTACACCTGTACTCATCACACCACCTCCACCTCAACACCTTGCCGTTCGGCTTGCAGGAGTAGGTTTACTTTTAGATTTATGTCGTCACCGAAGGCTCGGTCGAGGATGATGATGGATGATGGTTTGGCGGCGAGTATGGTCGCAAATAACTCTTCTGCCATGGAATGCACCAGGCAAATGACGAGCTTTTCGGACGGGATGAAGCAGAAGTTATCATGCCGCTCAATCTGCGCCAATGGCGAGATGCCACGCTTGAGCAGGAGTTCGGTTAGCAGGTCATCATCAGTCGCACCCTCCTCTAGCGGGTCAAGGTTAGCGAGCGCCTGCTGGCGAATTTCCTCCGGGTCGGAAACCAAGCTCGTTCCACTGTTTGAAGTTGCTATCACCCACCCGATATGCCCGAAAGCCAAGGTCAAGTGGAGCGTCACGAGAGGCGAGCTTGTCCGCCTGGTCGGCACGGATTTTGGCGCCCGCTCGGCGGATACGCTCACGAGCAATGTCTGCGATGGTGTGGTAACCAGCTTTATACGCCTCCGACTTCTCGTCAGTCAGCTCAGGTAACTGCACGCAAATCCAGCGGCGATTACCGCCATCTTCAGCGTTAAGTTCGGCAACAGTATGAGCGGTTGTACCAGAGCCGGAGAAGAAATCGAGGATAATGTCGTTATCGTCAGTCGTTAACCGTAACATTCTCTTGATGTAAGGTATGGGCTTAACCGTATCAAAAATCTGAAATTCAAAAATCTTTTTTATTTCATCCGCGGCATTTGCAGCATTGGACGCATCACTCCAAATGGTCTCCGGGATATTGCCGCTGTTTTCACTGACATATAGTTTTCTGTAGATTTTATCGGACGACGGAGAGTATACTAGTTTATCTTCTTCATCTAACCTTGTCATTGATTCTTTATTCATCAGCCATAGTCTCTCAGAAAATACCTGTCCAGTTTTTGATTTAAACTCATATTTGGATCCACCTTGGGTTCCACGGGCCCACACACCGAGTAATCGATACGCTCCACGAGGATCATTATCGGGGTTTTTATAAGCCTTTAATGTTGTCTCATCAAGTTCAAGCCTATTGAAGTTAAGGTCGTCGATTGAACGAGCAAAAACTAACAAGTACTCATGGTTACGACTTAAAAACTTTGCGGAATTATCCTTACCTCTTTTGCGCTGCCACACAATCTGCGCTACAAAATTCTCCTCCCCAAATATCTCATTCATCATCAAACGGAGGTTATGGACTTCGTTGTCGTCGATTGAGACGAAGATGACGCCATCTTGGCGAAGCAGGTTGCGTGCCAAAAAGAGACGTGGATACATCATGTTCAGCCAGTTGCTGTGCTTGTGCCCGCCGGTATTGGTGCGCAGGCCGTCATCTCGCACAACATTACCCTCATCATCAGTGATGCCCGCCTCTGTCTCATAGCTACGGCGTGTCTGCTTGAAATCGTCGTTGTAGATGAAATCGTTGCCAGTGTTGTAGGGCGGGTCGATATAAATCATCTTGACCTTGCCATAATACGC
>JABZJU010000098.1 GCA_015257635.1 Nanosynbacter sp.
GCGTAGTCAATATGCTAATGAGCCGCAAGTCGTACATGTTGCCAGGGGTCAATATCCCTGGCAACATGTACGACTTGCGGCTCATTAGCATATTGACTACGCAATCGCGGATCAAAATTCTCCCCATCAATAATTTCTGGTCTTACCGTCACATAAGAATTCGTCTGCGCCACAACCGGAGCTGGACGACCAGTCTGCGGCGGATGATGATACAGTGGTCGGCCATCAGCATCGTATGCAACAGGCTGCGTTAAATCTTCTGATGGAGACGTTTGTGGATTCATGCCTATATTATAGCATGATACGCCTCAAGGTGTGCTTGTTTTTTACCGCCAGCACCCAGTTAGACTTGCCGGTTCTAACTAAACCACAAAAAACCAAGGAATACGATAACTATTTTTCCAAATGCCGCTTCGCTTTAATTGTCACTCGACGGCCACGCGGTGTACGCTCAATAAAACCAATTTGCAGCAAATATGGTTCATAAAAATCCTCAATTGTCGTCGCCTCGTCGCCGGTCAATGCCGCAATTGTTGTTAAGCCAACAGGATTATCACCATAATTTTCCATAATCGATTGCAATAAATTACGATCAGCCGGATCCAAGCCCAACTCGTCCACCTCCAACATCTCCAAAGCGTTGGTTGTAGTTTTTACATCAATTATTCCATCGCCATTAACGTCGGCGTAGTCACGGACGCGCTTAAGAAGCCTATTGGCAATACGTGGCGTCAAGCGTGCTCGCGTCGACAATAGATTCGCCGCTTCACTTCGAATTGACGATTCCAAAATCTTCGCACTACGCGTCACGATTTTCGCAATATCCTCTGGCGTGTAAAATTCCAAGCGATAGATATGACCAAACCTATCACGCAAAGGCGCCGCCAAACTTCCAGTGCGCGTCGTCGCACCAATCACCGTAAATCGCGGCAAATCCAATCGAATTGAACGCGCTGCCGGACCTTTTCCAATCACAATATCCAGTTTAAAATCTTCCATTGCGGAATATAAAATTTCCTCCACTGATCTCCCCAACCGATGAATCTCATCGATAAACAGAATATCGCCGTCCGACAAATTAGTCAGAATCGACGCCAAATCACCCGCTTTTTCAATAGCCGGACCACTAGTAATCCGCAGATTCGTGCCCATTTCATTAGCAATCACCGTCGCCATAGTTGTTTTACCAAGCCCAGGCGGACCATATAATAATACGTGATCCAACGGCTCGCCGCGCTTTTTAGCAGCATCAATCGCCAAGCGCAAATTACGTTTTAATCTTTCCTGACCAACATACTCAGCAAAACTCTGCGGACGCAGACTCACCTCAATTCGCTGCTCTTCAGAATCATCATCATGCGAACTTGTATCAACTATTCTTTCAATTGCCATACACTAATTATATCATTTGTAGTACAATAGGGGTGTCTACATCTAGAACCAGGCGTTTTGAGCGCATTGTTTACGTGCATAATGGGCAGCCGTTATCGAGCGTAAACTTGCGTTCTAGGTGTAGACAGCCAAATTTAACGGCTGTCCTTTTTGTTGGGCGGCACATCTCATAGGAGGGGATGATGAACACAAGCGAGAAAAAACCAATTTTTAAGAAGGTGTGGTTTTGGGTAATTATTGTTATTATTGTGATTGGAGTATCCAGCGCATCGCAACAGAACAAAGCCACTGTCGTCAATACAAACAATAATAACGCTACTTCAGAAAATAAACCAACCGAAAAAACTACTTTCAAAGTTGGTGAAACTATCGCTTTTGACGGCAAAGAAGTAACAATCAAGT
>JABZJU010000099.1 GCA_015257635.1 Nanosynbacter sp.
ATGTACGCTGAAGTTGACGGCTGGGAGTTTAATGGCGATTTGTCAGATCCGCTTCATGATTTAACAAATCCGTTGGATATTTGGATTGTGTCGAGGTTGCATCAATTGATAACAGAGGTCGAGCGAGGTCTTGATAATTACAATCTTCAGGATGCGACTAAGCCGATTTTGCCATTCTTAGATGATGCAAGTAACTGGTATGTTCGACGCAGCCGTCGTCGCTTCTGGAAATCTGAAGATGATGGCGATAAAAATGACGCCTACCGCACCCTTCATTACGTTTTGGTGCGACTCAGTTATATGCTAGCGCCGTTTACGCCATTCTTAGCGGAAGAATTGTACCATAATTTGACGGGCGATAACGAGTCGATTCATCTTAAATATTGGATGCCAGCTGGTGAAATAGATAATTCAATGCTTCGCGACATGAATGCACTACGTACTGCGGTAAATGACGGCTTGTCGAAGCGCGCATCAGAGGGAATTAAAGTGCGTCAGCCGTTGGCGTCTGTGAAACTTATCAACACTATTTCTCAGGATACACCAGCGGAAGTTGCGCAGTTCTTGATTGATATCGCTAAGGATGAATTGAATGTGAAATCAGTTGAAATTGTTACAGATTCAGAATCTGAGTCGGTGCAACCGAGCGTTGTTTATGACTTAACAATCACTCCTGAACTAAAGCGCGAAGGCTTGATGCGTGAAATTGTTCGCCATGTCCAAAGCGCACGCAAGCAGGCCGGTCTGCAGATAGATGATCGAATTGTACTGAGCATTTCCAGTGACGATTCTGAAATATCTCAAGCTATTGACGCTTTCGCCGATGTCATTAAATCTGAAACGCTCGCCGTGGAATTGAATTCTGTGGTCAAAGAATCGGAAAAATATGACGCCAAAATCGAGGGTAAATTGGTAGAAATTTCCCTGAAAAAAGCTTAAAGGCTAGTAAGTGAAATGAGAATATCCTCCTCTTCATGGGGAGGATATTCTATTGACTTTTAATCGTACTTATGCTAATATATAGTTATTAATTGATAAAAATAAAAAAGTTATGCAAAATTTATTCAACAAATTATTTGGTAGTAAAATAGGGTTTTCGCCAATCGATCCGCTGGCAGACGGACTTGCTGAAGAAATTATTAAAGAACAGCGGGAGCCGCAAGCGATTCGTCTGGATGCCGATGATATAGAGGATATTCGTAAGTTTTGGTCTCGTGCGGATGGCGATTTTGACGATTGATGATGTATAATTACTCTCACAAAGAGCTGAAAATGTAGGAGGTGCTATGATTACTAAAGCCATTATTCCGGTTGCTGGTTGGGGTACGCGAATGTTGCCGATTACCAAATCTATTGAAAAGTGTATGTTGCCGGTCGGTACTCGTCCAGTGATTGATTATATCGTGCAAGACGTCGTGCGAGCGGGCGTGAAGGATATTTACTTCGTAGTTGGCGAGCAGAGTACACAGGTGCAGAGCTATTATCGTTCGAATATTCAATTGAACGATTATTTACGTCGAGCGGGAAAAGAAGATAAATTACCTCTGGTAGCACCACTTCGCGACGTTCGAATACATTTTTTAACCCAACCAGGAACTGGTGGTTATGGCACAAGCATTCCAGTTGGTCTGGCGAGCGAATTTATCGAACAGGGTGAGTCGGCTTTTGTGATTATGGGCGATCAATTCTTTTGGCGCGGCGAGGGCGGCTCAAATGCGGCAGATTTGGCGGAGTTGGTGGAATCACGTGGATTGTCAGC
>JABZJU010000009.1 GCA_015257635.1 Nanosynbacter sp.
CGATACAAAGCATCGTATTATATTGCTTAGCGACATCACCAAGCTCAGAGAAAAAGCGATTGGCAATATTATCTGCCTCTTCTGTCGACATTCAGCCTCGCTGTCTATTCTTCGGCGAGCCAAAAACTAATCGACTAGCGCCCATATCGCCAGCTAATCGCAAAAAATCAGCGAGGTATTGACGCGTTTCATCACGAAGCTCGCTTGATTCAAACATTTTAAGATCAGGTCGCGCAAATAACATCGACTGAAAAGCTACAATCTCAATATCGTATTTCTTCCACCATTCAATATACTCATTGATCTGTTCAATAGTAGCCTTAGTTGGATCACTCCAAATCTTAGTTGGCGCAATCTCAATATAACGCACGCCAAGCTCTTGCAGTTTCGCTGCAACGTCCGCCTCTTCTTCGTTAGTCCAGGCAATATTTGATATAGCTAATTTCATACCTTACCTACTTCTTGCAACAAACTTTTTAATATCGTCTAGCTCTTGTTCTTTTGTATAGAGATATTCTCCCTCACCTCCATAAACAGACGCGTATTTGCTATGCATATCCCAATATGCAGGCTTTATTCCCTCTGGTTTGTTGGTAAAATCTATACCAAAAGCAACCTTCGCAACTTCCTGTGTGCTGACTGGTGGCGTAGCAAGGTTAACTAATGGTAAGTTATTCTCCAAAGCAATGTTAATATCTCGCCAGATGTTATCAAGATTATAATATTGGTACATACCATCAGCGTGTATTTTTTCAACCATATTGTTATTCATCAGATCATAAATAACATTCTTCTTCAAACCGTCACCAAATAAACCCGGCAAGCGGACAATAGTCGTATCAAAATTCTCGCGACAAAATTGCTCAAGGTAATACCTGTTAACTCCGTACGGCAATAGACCTTCTGTTTCAATAGGCATATCTTCATTGGCACCATTTGGATTTTTATAAACTCCAACTGTTGAAATTAGCACAAGTTTCTTAATTTTCGCCTTTTCAATGTGCGATATAAAATCTTCAATTTCTGCACGATCAACTTCTGGCTCTTGGTTAATTCGCCACATCTCAGCACGATTCGCAGCGCTAACCACGAGATCATACTCTTTACCTTCAATATCAGATATGTTCTTACTATTATAATAATCGTCAAACTCGTGTTGGTTCTTAATATTTCCGCCAACAAATCCAGTGTATCCAATCAGTGCAGTTTTCATTAATATAATTCCTCCTGTATTTATTATAGTAGATTTTATATAAAAGACATAACACTAGTTAGTATAGACATATCCCTGATATCAATTTAGAATAGTTTAAGTAATATGAATATACGTAAGACTCTAAGTAATATAAATCTTAAACGAGCGCTACTTTTTACTGCAGTATTTGTAAGTGTCGTTTACATATTAGTTTTTGTAATTTTTGCTACACTTGCGGCATTGGGAAACGGCTTAGCTATGGATTCGTATGCAGCCAATGGAACTTTCCAATTATACAACCCGCTCCGTCGCCTATTGGACGGTGAAGTTCTGGCACGAGATTTCCCATTCTTTCACGGAGTCGGAGTTCCACTTCTTCATTTTCCATTATTTTATATTATGGGACACAATTTATTCGCCGTGGAAGTTGCAAAATTGTTAGTATCGCCAATATTATTCCTCGTTTCGTCCTTTTTCCTGTTTTGGGCTTATTTTAGAAATGTTAAAAAATCCATCTTCGCAACTAGCATATTCACAATAATCTCTATTGACGCTATTGACGCTATTTGGGCAGGCAATTCTCTTCTCGGTCTCAGGACAACATTCCCGTTTATCGCTGCAGCTTTCATGTTATGGCATCCAAATTGGCAGATGACTATTGGCAAAAATAAAATTAACCTCTATTATCCTATTTTATATACAATTATGGGACTTTCTGTCGCGTGCGGCACCGAACAAGGACTAGCCTTTATTCTTGCTTATGTTATCATTAAAGCCATTCGATACATTCGCTCAAAAGAAACTACAAAGAAAAAGATAATGATATTTTTCGGAGAGTTGTTTGGTGTGGCAATTGCAGTTTACGCTGTGCTATCAATCATAACGCTCGGCCATGCACACGACGCGCTTCGTTACGCATTGATTGAAGTCCCTAAAGACCAAGGGTGGTATTTTGGGGCTCCTCCAAATAGTTTCCTGCAATTAAATACTCTTGACCAGCTCGTCACAAAAAGAATGTTACTTTATATGTTACCTGTTATGATAGGTGGAGTTGCTGCATATATAATAAGCATAAAGAAAAAAATATTATCCAAAAAAGAATTTTCCACCTTTTCTATATTATTGCTGTATGGAATTATAGTGTTCGCCGTCTCTATAACTGGCTATTGGGCGCCTGGTGCACAACTTATACCATTAGAAAGAGCTGCAGGATCTATCCTTGTAATGGTCTTAATTTACGCAGCGGATAAAATAATCCAAACAAAGAAGCCGAACGTTAATACTATAAATAAGAAAATTTCGTTTATGACATTCGGATTACTATTCGGCTGCGTAGTTGCTATTGGATACAACACGGCGATATTCCTGCAAAAAATCAGCTGGATGCCAGTAAAACATATTGTCACCGAATCAAGGAAGGCTAGACATTCTACTGACGACTCTGAATACGTGAGCGTTGCATGGAAAAAGCGATTAGAGGATTTTGCGCCGTACATTAAAAATGGCGCTAGTATCTGGTCTACTTATACCAGCGTTTATGACTCTATTCATAAACAGAAAAACGGATCTTCGGGAGGTGAAGACTACATTATACATGCATTAGGTCCTGATAGAAGAGATAAATACACTAAAGATTTTATAGAGCAGAAACCCGATTATGTTATAACATTAAACCCGTCATATTTCGTTTACGAAGAATGGCTATGGTCGCGTCATTGGCAATTTTACAAAGAACTTTTGAATAATTATACCGTAATTGCGACAAATGATTCTCACGTATTATGGAAACGCCAATCTGATAACGCAAACCAGAAAACCACGGTATATCCAGAACATCGCGTGCAAAAATCCTCAAACGGAGATTACGCCATTAATGCCGGCACTGGCAATAATATTAGAGTGTTTGAGATATCTGTGCGTTACAAGGCAAAAAGTATCTTACCTATGATTTCTAAGTTGCCGAGATACCTATTAGAAATATCTGGATCGTCGCTACAGGAATATCCAATATCACTGCCACCGTATAGCACTAGTTGGAGTTTTCCAATAGCGCTAGGACCAAACGACTCATCTGTACGAATCTCACCTAAAGCCTACAGTTTGATACCGGGAGTTTCGTTCGAAATACAAGACATATATTACCGCGAGATGCCTGTTAAAGAAGATAACTTATATATCTATAAGAGTAACTTCTGCCTACATAACGCCGATAAATGTGCAGAAACTAATAAGCACTAACTGCGAACTGTTCTAACAACATTATCGCAAGCGACTATTTCTTGGGCTTGCGATATTTTCCAGCCACCGCACGAAGTAGTACGTTCATAACGTGCATATTCCCCTTGATTGGGCTAATCTTCGTTGGTGTTTTACCCTTCTTCGGATATGTTCGCACAACTGGTGTTTCAGCTGCTTTGTACTGCTTACGACGTCTACTTTCAATAGCGAGATAATAATGAAGTTCGTACGTTTGAAATATATCACGGAATACAGCAATGTCTGGATCTTTGAGCAATTTTGCACTATAAGCACGGAATCCATTTGTCGTATCGGTATGCCTTTTCCCAGCCGCAAGACTTATCAATGGCGCGTGAATAAGATGAAGACCAACTTCCCTCGAGAGCGGCGTATTTACAGCCTTACCGCCTGGTATGAATCGTGAGCCTTGGACGTGATCATATCCTTGGTCAAGCAATTTAATGAAGTTAGGAATTCTTTCTATACTATCTTTGCCGTTTCCATCAACGACCACAACGCCCTCATAACCTTCAGAGAGAGCCCAGGCAAATGCCATTCTCATCTGTGCGCTCAGTTTACCCTTACCTTTTTTCGTCAATAAAGCTCGCACGTCTTGAGACTTTAGAAAATCAATCCCAAGCGACCCGTCAGTACTTCCGCCGTCAGCCACCACGATATCGATTTGGTCAGCCAGCGGTTTCATCTTCTGTAGCTGTTTTTGGATACGCTCTCCTTCATTGATAACAAAAACGCACACACAATATTTATGCTTCTTCTTGTTTATCTCATCAATTTCAAACTCTGGAAATTCCCATTCTGGATGTAATTGGTTTATTTTCTCAGAAGTTATTTTGCTCATATTATTACTCCGAAAGATTTTTTCTTTCTGTATCGGCAATAGATACCGTACTACTTAATTCATCCATCACTATATATGAAGCATCGTCTCGCGCCTCTTTAAGTATTTTTCCAACATATTCCGCTAATACAACCAAAAACATAAATAGCAAGAAAAACATCACAGAAAGCTGTAAGGACATAGTTGTCCATCCCGCAGCTACGTCACGCTTAAATACTGATACGCAAACAACGTATAATGCGTAAATTAGATTAATAACACTAGCACCGACGCCAACCCACGACATAGCCCTTAGTGGCTGGGTGGAGTGGCTAGCTGCTATATCTATAGCCTCCAACACTCCCGTGCGCAGTTTACGTGTCTTTACTGGGTCTACTTTCACTTCATAGCGATATTCTGCACATTTATATCCAATTTGACGAATCAAATGACGAATATGCCCATCATGCCTATTTGTAGTAGAAACAGCTTTTACTGCACGCCTACTGAGCGCGATAAAATATGTCGCGGCAGCAGGAATGTCAACACCGAGATATCGACGGTTGTACCAATAAAACGTTCGCCTACCTAAATCATCTTTCTTTGTATGGTTAGTTGCTATTCCATTAACGATGTCATATTTCTTGTTTTCTTCGACGATAGAAGGTATGGCATCTATTGGGTCAATTGCTGGGTTAGTCAGTACTACATAATCTCCGATTGCCCCCTGAATCCCAGCCATAAGAGCGATATCATAACTATATTCCCTAGATAGACGGATTAAGCGTATACACGGCAATACCTTCAATATATCTATTACTTCTTTTGCAACTTCTGGCTTCAATTCATTATCTATCACGATGATTTCGTAATTTTCATAACTACCACCAAGTAATTTCGATAAATCCGTTAAATATTCGCCCAAGCCAGTATAGTTACGATCAACTCCAACCACAACAGATACAAAAATATCTTGTTTCTTTACGGTTTTATTAGTTTGCTTTTTCTTGACCATATATCCTCCTCAATTCCTCAAAAGCATCATAAATATTATCTAATTTTCCGCCCATAATACAAATATATCCATCGTTGCCAAAGTCGTTTCTGAACAATATCGGACGACTATCATCGTCTTCACTCTTCACTAAAACCGTCTTCACTTCAACGATAGATTCACGATATTTCATATTTTTCAAGGCTGGAATAAACCTCACAACATCATTATACATCTGCCTATAGTTTGATTTAAAGGGGCGATTTTTCAAATATTCATGAGTTTTGATACGCTCGGCGCTAGTATTTTCATCATCAATCCACGATTCATGCGGCGTGTAACGAACGTGTGAAAGAGTATATAAATTCTTCGAAGGAAATGGCATAATCGAGAAAAACGGACCATCCATCACTGTTATACTAAAATCCTTAAGCTGCTGAGGTAGCTCAACAAGACACATCTCGGTAATTTCATGTTTAAGTCCAACTAGCGGTAATCCAGACGCACGATGCAGTGTATTAATATTTGAGTAAGTACAGTTTAAAACAAAATCCGCTTCATAACTATCACGATCAGTAACAACATTTATTTTACCCGCGCCGCCAGCAGGCAATTCAATTTTACTGACAGATTCTCCAGTATGAATACTAATGCCCTTATATTTATTAATGCGCTCTACTAAAAGCTCTCTTAATTTGCGTGAATTGAACGCATATTCTTTAACCTTAAAAACCTCTTCGATTAACGACGGATTAAACATTTTTTCTATATCATGCGGAGCACGCTCAATTTCAGAACCAATCTTCTCGCAAAAATGTTCGAATTGCTTAGCGTTCACCTTTGAAAGATGCTTAGCAATTCCATAATATTTCTCAAAATTAGACACTACAGCTGGACCGTATTCATCAACAAAAACTGGGAAGTTAACCGCTGAACGAAACCCAGTCAAAACACTGCGAGGATAATGATATCCATTATGGATGCGCGCCTGATTCACATAAGAGGCTCTATCCATCAACGCAGTTTCTTTCTCGATAATAATTATATTGTCTACACCAAGTTCTTCGTGCAGATATAGTGCTATCCTTAGCCCATAAAATCCACCGCCAATAATAACTGTACTATTCATACTTCACCGTCCTTTTTACTACATAATCAGCCCACAACCCAATCAATACATATACAAACAACAGTAGAGGTATGTAGAATATAATGCCGTTTATGTGAGCGTGCGGCAATGCATGCCCCGGCATAAGAGCAAGCCAACAAAAAGCTCCAATAACAGAGAAATTCATAGACCAAAGGAAAGGTCTGCTGTATTTCTTACCAATAATCTTTCTGGAGCTAAGAATAATCAAATACCCAAGGATAGTCCAGAATAGAATAGACTGTATAAACTCGCCAAACATACCATTAATATGTACAGGCAAAGTAATTGCTGGAAGTAGCAAATAATTGACGACATTTACAATAATATACTTATATGTTTTTCCGCTATTATTAGCCATATTGTCCAGATTAACTATTTGATTTATGAAGTTATAAGTTTCAGGTCGTAAGATTTTAAAGTTACCGACGGCGTATGCCCTCATAGAACGTATACCAGAAATTCCCCTATCTGACGCCCTGGCGTTTATAGCACTCGCGGCTTTATCGGACGATCCGTAATAATCAGTAAGCGACATAAAGTTTACCCAATAAGCACCGAAAAACGCAACAACCGTAGCAGCAAACACGGGCGCCGCTTGCTTCCAAAGATTAATGATTTTCACATTTTTATGAACTAATTCAAAGAATATTATAGGAACTAATACGGATATAGAGATTGTCGATACGTATTCATATCCATTTAGCAGCTTGAGGAACATAGCTACAGATTCAATAATGTAAAATAGCCAAAGTTTTTTTGATTTCTTAAAATATTGATAGCCAACGAAAGATATCACAAACGGAGCTATTAGCATCGGTTCTATCCAATATATGTTGCGAGCATACCCAGCAATCCAAGGACTAAATGCCAGCATTACAGCGAAGACAGAAGCGGTAATTCTGTCGAACAGCGCTCTTATTTTTTGAACAACTAAGGCTAGCAAAAATGCAGTAAGCACAGCCAGGAATATAGATACTCTTTTGATGTAAGCTGGGATTTTGGAGGCATCATTAGGAGATAACCCAGCTATAACCCTCGCTTGTAAACCGTATTGAGATACATAAGGTTTTACCTGAGATGGATTACAATCTTGGCTCATCATTATTTTATTGTAATCTTTACTGTCGGCTGCTATTAACGGACCTTTATAATCATATTTATTTTTGCAATAAGCAGTTTTCTCTACTATGGCAGACGAATCTTTCTGAAAACCGTCAAACCAGCCGTTCCATAGTCCTGTTCCAAAAAAATTACCAATAAATGATATTGATAATATAAACCAGACTACAAAAAAGAAAACTACCCCAGGCTTATTCTTACTCCACTCTTTCATTACAAGTATCATAATAGCACAAAATAGACTAAAGAAGCTACCTAGTCTATAATCTGAATTATGAATAAGAAAGATTGTGTATTGTCTATTATTATAACTGCCCACCGCGAGGGTCTTGTTGCGCATAAGACTATGAAATCAGTCGAGCGTGCTGTAAAAAAAATTGAGGAAGCGTCTATATCTTATGAAGTGATAGTTTCCATAGACAGAGGTGATGATCAGACTATTGATTATTTCAATAACTATACCGGTCTGCCTATACACATATATCAATGGGATCATGGAGATCTTTCAAGTTCTAGAAATAGCGCCATAAAAAAAGCGCATGGTCAATTTGTTTCTTTTATCGACGCTGATGATCTGATGAGTGAAAATTGGCTACACGACAGTGTTCAATTGCTATTAAAAAAACCTTACGGCAAATATGTTGCCCACAGTGCTTATACCATAGAATTCGAGGGCGCAGACTCTATTGTCCAAAAAACTGGTTGCACCACTAAGGACCAAGATATCTTATTAAGCGTTCTATCTGGACGCTGGAATTCCGTTATCATCGCGCCAATTACGCTTCTTAAAAAATTCCCGTATGCACCGAATAGCCCAGGATATGGATATGAAGACTGGTACTTAAGTTGTTGCTTGATTGAAAATGGCGTAAAAAACATTCTCATTCCACAAACAGCAATATTTGTACGTCGTAAATCATCAGGATCGGAGTGGGCACGCCAAAAAGCTAGTCGATCATTACTGCACGCACATCCAATATTTAAGCCTTCCAATTTTCGCTCTATAGACATCAACAAAATTCACGTTCCTCAATCAGAGCAACACCGTCAAACAAAAAATACAATCAAAGAATTAATCATACGATCGCGCATACCGTTAGGATTGATCCGCCGACCTCTGGCTATAATACGCCGTGGACGTAGTACATTACTGAAACGACCAGCGCATTCACAAACTGCAGAATCTATACCAAAATGGCTGGAAACAGAATGGAAAGCTCTTCACTCAATAGAAAAAGAAATTTTTCCACCATCACCACTACCAAGCATATACCACACAATCACCGACGATCATTATCGAGTTGGTCTTGCGTATTGGGAAATATGTAAGGAATTACGAAGTGACAGCTACGATTATGCCCTATTTGTGCCCTGGCTTAAGAGAGGCGGCGCAGATTTATTTGCCGTCAACTACGCAAACACCGCGGCTTCAATAGGAAAGAAAGTGCTCGTTATCTCCACTAATGAAGTTCCTGCTAACTATTCAGAATGGAGGTCGCAGCTAGATAAGAAAATAGATTTCTTACAATTTGGAACAATAACTCGGTTCTTTAGTATTGACCAAAAATACAGATTGCTTGAACAATTGATCGAAAACACCAATGTTACAACTTTACACATTCTTAATTCCGAGCTAGCTTATGATTTTGTGCGCGACCACGAAACATATATAAAAGCGACCAACAAGCGAGTAATAGCTACTGCATATAGTCAGAGTACTGATGAGACAGGACGAATTTTTGGATTTTCGCACAGTCACATACCGCAGGTATATCAGCTTCTTGATTTAATTACGACAGACAACGAAGCAGTAAAATCTATGTGGGTCAATGAATATGCCTACGATCCTCAAAAAATAGTCGTACATCATCAACCACTGACAAAAAATCATTATCCTGTAGTAGATAAATTACCGAATAGCCGTAGAATATTATGGGCTTCTCGACTGGCGCCAGAAAAATTGCCTAAATTAGTATCGGAAATTGCAGATCTTCTTCCTGAAGACGTTCATATAGATATGTACGGAGATCCTTCACCAGAGTTCCCTGCAAGTAGCCTACCGCCGCATCCACGTGTTCATTATATCGGTAGATTTAACGGAGTGGCATCTTTGCCGGCTGAAAAATATGACGCTTTTCTATATACCTCACTTTTTGACGGTATGCCAAATACGCCAGTCGAGATAGCTTTGCGCGGACTGCCCATAATTGCAGCTAGAGTTGGCGGACTTCCTGACTTTATAGGTGAAAACGGCTTCATAGTTGACGATATCACTAATCCAAAAGCATATGCGAAAT